>JAFNZQ010000251.1 GCA_017382775.1 Spirochaetaceae bacterium | reverse complement strand
CTTTGTTGGGGTACGGGTTGGCTGAATTGCTGCATAAGGTTCCGGAAAATTCCTTTGTACTGGCAGTGGAAGCCAACGAGGAACTTTTCTCTTTTTCCCAACCTTTTTTGGAAAATTTTTCTTCACATAAAAATTTTGCTTTCAAAAGTTTTCAATCGCCAATGGAATTTGCAAATTTTCTGGAAAAGGATTTATCATTAAGTTCTTTCAAGACCGTTCAGTCCATAAACCTTTCCGGTGGAACCTTTTTCAGCGAAAAATTCAATGAAAAATTATTGGAGATTGGCCAAAACTTAATTTTCACCTATTGGAAAAATCGCATTACCCTTATTTCCATGGGAAAATTATTCTGCAAAAATTTTTTTCGGAACTTACCTTTGTTGTCTCGAGCCGGAATTCCGGCCATGGGATGTGTGGAAAGTCCCATTTTGGTTTTAGGAGCGGGAATTTCCTGTGACGAAATTATTCGCAGCAATTTTTTTAAAAAGGGAAATTTTTTCATCATTGCGGTGGATGTAACCGCAGCGGCACTGTTGAAAATGGGCATTCCCTGCAACCTTGTGGTGCTCACGGAAGCACAATCGGCCATTGACAAGGCCTTCGTGGGGCTTCCTCCCGAAACTCCCCTACTCTGCGATTTAACATCGCGGTCGGCCGTTGTCCGTCAATTCAAAAATTTGAGTTTCACATTTTTGCAATTCGCACCAAGCGAATTTTTGAACCGAATTGGTGGCGAAAAATTTATGCCGCAACCATTTGTGCCTTTGGGCTCCGTGGGATTGGACGCCATGAGGATTGCCGTATTATTGCGAAAAAACGAAAATGTTCCGGTGATTTTTTCGGGAATTGATTTTTGCTATCGGTTGGGTCAAACCCATTTTTCCGGATCCGCCCAAAGTCTTGTGGCACAAAGTACTTCCACGCGACTTACAGGTTGCAGCGGATTTTCCCGACGGGAAGATTTATTTCCAACCCCATCGACGGGATTTTTTTCCGACAAAACCATGGTCGCATACCGTGATTTGTTCTTCGACTATTTCGCCGGTGTGAAAAATGTTTTTGATGCATCATTTTTGGAAAATTCGCCGTTCCCGAAAATTTCGGCGACAAAAGTGCAGGAATTTTCTCGGAAGACAAAGGTGGATGATTATCCCTTCACCGAAAAAAAATTTGCAACAACAACGGAAATAGAAAGGTTCTTCGCCAAGGAACGGGAAAATCTTCGAGCAATGAGGGAAAATCTTTCCGGAAAAAATTTGGACGAAGGAATTTCCCACCTAATCCGCTACGACTACCTTTATTTGCACTTTCCCGATGGCCACAAAATTTCTCGGGAAGAAAATTTTATTCGCCGTGTCAAAAGGGAAATTTCAGCATTTTTGGAAATAATGAATTTCTGAAAATTATTTTTTCACAGACTGAATTAGTTCCGGCGTAATTTTTACGTTTCCCAAACGTTTCAGCGTATCGTTGAATTCAAAACCGCCGATGGCTTCATCGGGAAAGAAATTTTCTCCATCCCGCAATTGGATGAAATTTCTTTCCACCGCAAAAATAATTGGAACAAAATTGGGATGATCAAAATTAACATCACCAATGGGCGATCGGTTGCGAGTTTTATAATTTTCGCATCGTCGAATGAAGGAATTTTTTTCATTTTCTGTGGCGAAAAGCCTCATCAAAAGCACAGCCAACCGCGACCGAGAACATTCCTCTTGAAGATTTATGTTTTTTTCGAAAATTTTCATTTTATTCAGTTCCCGTACAACCCGGTCATGGGAAATTTTTTCCATTCCCCACAATTCTTGGAAAATCCGAGTTTCGCTAATCAAAGCGGATACAATCTGTTTGTAATTTAGGCGCTTCATACCGGAAACTTCTTTGTCAGCGTTGGAATTTTCCATTAGATGAAAGGCCAGCTGCCGTGTTTCACCGTAATATTCAGAATAAATATCCGGAAGAGCAATTAGAGCGTGATCAAAATCGGACACGGCTGCGGCGTACTTTCCGGCATCAAAACGGGCTTGTGCCAAATGAAGGCGAACAAGGGGCGTGGGAGTTGAAGTTTCCAAAATTTCAATACGTTTCACCGTGGATTTTTCCAAATAGCTTTTCAGTATAACCAAATATTCGGTGCTTCCGCCACTTTTTTCAATGGCATCCACGGCGTTGCGAATTCCGACCTTATCGCCAATTATCTGTGCAACTTCCCCTTCCAAGCCGTACAAAAGGGCGAAATAATTTGTACTAACCACATCCTGATTTTTCAGTTGGGAAATTTTTTGGGAAATTTGCTTTCGTTTTTCGGAAATGCTGCGGGGATTTTTTTCAAAACGAAGATCCAAAATTTCCAGCTGCAAGGCTTCCAAATCGGAAAAGTTCTTTTCGGAAGCGGGCGCGGAAAAGTTAAATCTTGTTGTGACACAGGAAGAAAGAAAGGAGGTAAAAAGTAAAAAAAATCCCAGCAGTTTTGCCAAAACAACTCCTAATGAATCACCTTTCGTATAAGGGCATCCACCTTGTCCTGTTTTTCTTGGGTATCCTGACGATATCGAAGAGGCAAATCGATTAAGGTGCTACGTTTCAACACACTTTTGTAGTGAGTAAAGGCGTCGAAACCGGCTCGTCCATGGTAACATCCCATTCCGCTTTCCCCAACACCACCAAAGGGCAGTGAAATATCGGCAATGTGGGAAATTGTGTCGTTGACACAACCTCCGCCGAAAACTACCGTGCCCAAAACTGTTTCTTCCGTTTCCGTGGATTCGGTGAAAACGTAAAGGGCCAAGGGACGCGCTCTCCGATTTATTGCATCGCAAACTGCGGCCAAATCCTCGTATTCCAAAATCGGCAAAATGGGACCGAAAATTTCTTCCTGCATAAGGGGAGAATCCCATGTCACATCGGTAAAAACGGTAAAATCGATTTTTTGAGTTTCCGCCCGTCCTTCTCCACCAAGGAGCAACTTTTCACCGGCCTTTTTTCCATCCTCAATGAGGGACATCAGCCGTTCGTAATGACGAGGCGTGACAACCTTTGGCCATGTGGAGGCATCCTTTTGGTTTTCACCCAATTGAAGCTTAATTTGGCGAAGAATGGCAGCTTCCAATTCCGATTTAATGTTTTTGTGGGCCAAAATGTAGTCCGGAGTTATGCAAGTTTGACCGCAGTTGAGGGATTTCCCCCAAACAATACGCTTTGCGGCCAATTCGATTTGGGCACCGTCATCCACAATACAGGGACTTTTTCCACCCAATTCCAAAATTACCGGCGTAAGGTACTTTGCGGCCTTTTCCATTACGATTTTACCCACGTTAGGGCTTCCGGTGAAAAATATTAAATCGAATTTTTCGTCAAGAAGACCGGCGTTTACATCCCGACCGCCTTCAACCACCGCGACATAGTTTTCATCAAAGCATTCTTTGCAAATTTGGGCAATCAACTTTGATGTTTCCGGCGCATAGGCGGAAGGTTTGACTATGGCACAATTTCCTGCGGCAATGGCTGATGCCAAAGGAACCATGGCCAGTTGAAAGGGATAATTCCACGGCGACATAATAAGGGTAACGCCATAGGGTTCCGGATAAATCATGCTTTTTGACGGGAAGTTAGCCAAGGATGATGAAACTCGTTTTGGCATTACAAAGGCACGAAGATGATCCAACATATATCGAATTTCTTCGCGGACAATTCCCGTTTCGCACATATAGGTTTCGGCGGAACTTTTGCTTAAATCCATTTGAAGAGCACGAGCAATGTCGGCATCGTGGTATTTAACCGCCGAATACAATTTGTTTAACTGTCTTAACCGAAATTCTTCGGTGCGAGCTTCTCCGGAAAGGAAAAATTCCCGCTGAGCCTTTACCAATTCAGTGAAATTTTGCATAATTAAACCTTAATAATTCTTCCTTCTCGACGGGGTGCGGCAGGTTTTTTTCCACCTTCGGAAGGATATCCCAGTACACAACAACCTACGCCAATGTATTTGTCCTCAACGCCCCATTTTTTCATAAGGGCCTTTCCGCCATCTGTTTCAAACATTTGTTTTGCACGATGAATCCAGCAAGCACCCACGCCAAGGGATTCGGCTGCCAAAAGCATATTCCCAATGACAAGGCTACCGTCTTCCACGGCAGTGAGCACGGAACTGTCGGCAA
This sequence comes from Spirochaetaceae bacterium, assembly GCA_017382775.1. Lineage (GTDB taxonomy): Bacteria > Spirochaetota > Spirochaetia > Treponematales > Treponemataceae > RGIG268. The sequence continues at coordinate 455 of JAFNZQ010000251.1, read as the reverse complement.
AAACCACCACCACGCAGGGAGCACCGTAAAAGGGATCGGTATCAATTCCCAAAATATCCCTATTCATTTTTGAAAGTTCATCCCGAGTTGCCTTATCCGTCACGGCAACGGACAGGGGAGACTGGGCGGCTTTTCCGTTGGCAGCCCAAAGCCCGGCTTCTAAAATTGTGTCCAATTCTTCGCCGGAAATTCCTTGGCTATCATATTTTTTTGTACTCCGGCGTGAGAAAATCGCACTCAATACTTCGTTTGTCATTTCATCCTCCGTCAAATTATATCACAGTTTAACTGCTTTGTCAAACTTTTATTACATCAGCGGTGGTTAATGTTCTTCATCACATCGATTAAGGATGGAACACGGCTTTCCACAGGGAAGAACATCAGTTTTGGCGTGGAAATGGGCATGGCAGGTCCTTCTCCGCTCACCTGTTCCTCCTCCGTCGCGGTCTCATCCT
>JAFNZQ010000250.1 GCA_017382775.1 Spirochaetaceae bacterium | reverse complement strand
GTAGATTGTTTCGTGATGAAAGGTTATTGTTAAAATATTTTTGTTTATATAAACCTTTGTTTCCAAACGGAAGTAATGGGCAAATTCCGAATCGTTGCCGTAGTCCACGGCGTATTCGATAAAATTGTCGTAGCGTTGTTGCGCCATGGATTTGATTTTTTCCGAAAGCCGCGGAAGTTTCGGAAAGGAAGCGTATTTCATTTCGGCGTCCACGGTTTTGGTTTTTTTCTCGAAAAATACATCGCTGTGTTTTGTTTGGTAACAAGAGGCGAAAAGGATTGCCATCGTTATTGTTAAAAGGAATTTTTTCACACTTTCTCCTTTTTCGGTTCAGGGGTTTTGGGGAGATTGTACCATTTTTTTGTGGAATGGGCAATGGGAAAAGGGATTTTACCATAAAATTTTTTACTGAAATTTTACCCAACGAAGACAGAAAATTTCCGCAACTCTGTATGATAAAACATACAGTTTTACAAAACGTACAATAAAGTAGACAGTAAATGTGCAATTTAGTATACGGTTTTACAAGTTTTTTTACGCTAAATTGTGATTGTTTGTCCGCAGGAGAAATATTTTAGGTTGGGGATTGTTTTTTTCATAAACTCAAATTGGCTTACTCCGGTGCAGTGGCAGGTATAAAAATCGGTATTAAATCTACATAATTGTTGCGAGGCTTCCAAGGTTTCCTCTAGGGTGAGGTGGAAGAAATGAAATCCGCCTATAAGTACATCGGGAGAAAATGTTTCCATAATGTTGAGTATACCCTTATGGGAGCATCCGCTGATTAAAACCCGTTTGTTGTTTTCTTCAATGAGCAAATATTGTTCGTGGCGAAAGTCGTCGGCAATAAATTTTTCTTTCACCCTTTCTTTTAAATTACCGGAATGTGGCCAAGGGGTTTTTGAAAGTTCTTGGGCGGTAAAAAGGGTTAGTGTCGCTGACAGGGAAATCTTTCCTTGGGTGAAAATGATTCGAGGATTATTTTTTAACGAAGAATCCAGCCCGATATAGTCATTGTTAAAATTGTGGTAGGAACAAAAGGCATCCCTTTGAATGTAAACCGGTGCTGTGGAGTTGATTTTCAAAAATGTTTCCAGTCCGCCTCCGTGATCGTAATGGCCGTGGGAAAGTATTGCCACATCCACGGTTGCGAGATTGACATTGAGAATTTTCGCATTTTCCCCAAAGGCTGTTCCCTGCCCCATGTCGAATAGGATTTTTTTCTCCTCCGTTTCGATGTAAAGAGACAGTCCGTGTTCCGTTTTAAGGTTTTCCCTTTCGGTGGTATTTTCCAATAAGGATGTGATTTTCATTTTATTATTATAACACATTTTTTTGTGGCTATCAACTGTAACTGTTTTTTTAGGGAAAAACAGGTTTAAATTTTATAATTCGTATATAAAAGTATACAATAATATATTATTTAATAGACAGATTGGAAAAAAATTGGAAAAACAACCTGCGTTAGGGCTCCGGAGGGTGCGCAGCAGTCTCGGCCCAAAGGGACGAGACCGACCGCAAGGGAAGCCCGTAGGTAGCC
>JAFNZQ010000249.1 GCA_017382775.1 Spirochaetaceae bacterium | reverse complement strand
TTTTTTTCACCAATTCGGGGATTCCCTTTACTGCCAAAGGTTCGCCACCGGTGATTTTAACATTTTCAATTCCCAAATCGGCAAAAATTTCGCAAAGATAGCAAATCTCTTCAAAACGTAAAATTTCTTTGTGAGACGTAAGGTCAATCCCGTTGTGAGGCATACAGTATTTGCAACGTAAATTGCAACGATCAGTGACTGAAATACGAATATAATTTATCTTCCGACCAAAATTATCAATCATCTTGACGATTATACAAGATTTTTCTCTTTGTGTCAAGGGAAGCTAAATCTTTGGCGTAAAAATGCGATAATTCAAGTTTGAAAAAACCCTTTGGGAACTTTCCCAGCGAATAAGCCATTCCGTATTCATTTTATTGGACCCCAAAGAGTCGAAAAGGAAGGAAAAATTGGAAATAAGTTCCTTCAATGTGTTCCCTGTTTCTTCCGCAAAATTTTCGTTTTTAATCATCTCCAAAAGATAGGCATCTTCCATAAGAAGAACCTGCCGTGCCGCCACTGACAAAATACGTTCTTTCAAAATGGAATCGTGGGAAAATCGCTTGGACAACTCAATCATTCGCTCCGCCGATTTTTGAACATACCGCAAGGCCCATGAATTTGTTTTATCCAAAAAATCTTCGGCGAAACTTTTGCGATTCGTACTAACGGCAGGAGCGAAAGCCTCTTGGGGAGAATAATTTTCCGCCACATCTTTGGTAAAAATCGCCGAATCCCCTGCCAATCGCAGCAATTCTTCCAAAAACACCATTCCCTCGCTCCAAGTGTGACCAAAAGTGGACGCATTGAAGAAAAAGGTGAGATTTACATCATCTTTGGCAATTTTTGCCGCGGAAGACAATTTGTTTTTACAGTTTGCCCAAAACTCTCCCGCATACATTTTCGCCTTTTCCTCGGCCTTCTCCCAATCGTAAACACCGCCGTTTTTAGCCGTAAAACAAAGTCCCAGGGGGATTTTACCCCAATCTTCCGAAGAATCCCCTGTCCGTTGAAAAAGGGAATCGTCGTTTTCCACATCCAAAAAGGCACCATCGGTGGCATAACCGCCTTTATTGAAAAAATCCTCTTCCGCCCGGGAATCCGAGGCCACTGCAATGGTTCCGTGGGGACAAACCACAGGTGCGAAAATTCCCTTGGACGGCGTGGGATTTCCACCCAAAAATGCCGATTTATCCACACAAATCCATTTGAAACCGAATAACTGTATCAACCGTTCCGTTTCCGGCGAATAAAACTGATGGGGAATGAGGAATCCACCATTGGTCACTTCAAAAAATTCGCGAAAGGCCGTTATTCCGGCTTCAAACTGGGCGTCAACCACCGAGGGAAAAGCATCGAAGAATGGAATGAACAAAGGCGTGGCCGTGGTCGTGGCTAAATCAATGTGACCGGACTTGTAGTGACGAAAAAACCGATCCGTAAGGTTTTTCTCATATCGATTGGAAAAATCCTCCAACAACCCGAGATTTTTTTCAATAAACTTTTCCAAAATTGCCGTTTTTTCGGGATTTTTTCCCAACATTTTTTTTGCCAACTCAATGCGATCGTTCAGGTATTGGCAAAATTCATTTTGAATTCCCTCGTGGGAAAACAACGCACACAAAGAGGGCGTTAAAGCAAATGTAAGTTTTGAAGAAATTTTCTTTTCCTCAACACGATCCAAAAATCTTAAAATGGGAATATATGTCTCTGCCATTTCGTAGAAAAATGACGTTTTTTCAGCACGCAATCCGGATTTTTCCAAATAAGATTGATGGGCATTTATAAAAATCGAGATCGTTTTGTTCGCCACGAAACACTCCTTAAAAAAACACAAAACGCGCCGAAAAGCAAAATCCGGCGCCAAAACTAAAATTATTTTTCAATTTTGAATCTTTTCCTTAAAAGAACTGTTGTCTCCAAGTTTCGGTCATTCCGGAAAGACGTAAAATCTCCGGAATTTCGTCGGGGGAATTCCACTTGCGGATTGCCGAATTTCCCTTGGGAATTCGTACCATATTGGAAAAAGCCAACGCTAAAGAACGGTTTCCTTTTTCATACAGGGCGACTCTGACAAAGTCAAAATCTCCTTGCAACAAACAATTAAACTCTCGCTCTTCCATGGGAATTTCTTCAAAATAACGATCTTCGCCACATCGCGCATTCTCATCGGAAAAATAACTTATTTCCAACTCCACACCATTCAAGGTTTCCAAACGTTCTGAGTTGAAATCCCAATAAACGTAAAGCCATTGAGGATTTCGCAATACCGCGGAAATTTTAGTTTCGTTGTAGGAAGTGGGTAAATCCGTGTCATCCGGGACTTCTTCCACATTGAAAAATTCATCATCAGAAGTATTTTCCGATTCTTCCAAAATGGTTTCCAGTAATTCTCGGATTATAAAACGCCTGTGTAGCCCCGGAGGTATTTCAATGCCGTATTCGTCTGCCAATTCGGTCAGTTCTTCCGGCAAAAGAGTTTCCAAATATGTTCGAGTGAACGACAATCGTTCCATTTCTTAATTATTGCATAAAAAAAATTTTTTGTCAAGCAAAGGACGGAAAAACCGCACTTTATATGTAGATTTTTTTACATTTTTATCTTTTTTCAATCTTTACTTGACAAAAGGGCAAAAATCAGATATATATTCAGTATGAAAAAACTCTTGTGGTTCCCCGTATTTTTAATTTTTTTGTTCACTTTTTCCTGTCATAGAAGCGAAAAACAGCCTTTGGGCGTCGTTACCACATCCATGCTTTTGCTCACAGACAAAGAAGGCATCGATGACTTCGGCAAAAACGCCGCTTCATGGAGCGGAATTTTGGAATATTACGGCGACACATGGGAAGATCAAAAAAATCGCGGCACTGCTTATGATTACGCCACTTTCTCACCCGGCGAATCACCGGAAGAATTTTTGAAAGACGCCATTTCCCGTAATTTCGAACTTATTTTTTGCATCACCGAGGAACTTTTCCCTGTTTTACCGAAAATTTGTCGGGAATTTCCCGAACAAAAATTCGCTGTAATTTGTCAAAAACCCTTGGAAGAAGCCCACAACTTATTGCAATTCATCGTTTCCTACGAAGAAGCCGCCTTTTTGGTGGGACAAGCCATGGCTCTTAAAGCACAGGAAATGGACAAACCCGGTGAAGGGGACCTCTTCGCCTTTTTGGGGAACAACCAAACCATTTCCGAAGAAAAACTCTATCTGGGTTTCATCCAAGGGATTTTAAACGTTAATCCCAATGGTGAAGTGAAAACCTTTTTCCTTAAAGACAGCCACAATTTTTCATCAGCACGGGTAAAAACATGGTTCGAAAGCGGCATTTTTTTCGTATTCACCACGGAAGATGCCTTTTCCGCCGACATAACAGATGTTGCCACCGATTTGCGTAACAAACAGCGGGAAGTGTGGCTTTGCGGAGTTTCACTGTCGGATTTAATTTCCGCCAATTCGCCCATTCTCACCGCTGTGGAATTTCATCCGGAAATTCCCATATATTTAGCACTGAACAACGTGAAAGCAAAAAAATTTCGGGGAGAAATTCGCAAAATCGGCATTGGGGAAAAAGCCTTGGAGATTTCCCGCCGCAACATTGAACTGGGAAGCGAAATCCAAAAAGCCATGGATGAAACCCTATCCCTTTTGTCAACCGGAAATCTAATCATTTACGACAACTTTAAAGATGCCATTGAAAACGAAATAATTTCCGAAGAATTACCCAAATCGGAGGATTAAAATGGAAGTAAAACTAATTCTCAAAATTTTCGAAGGATTTTCCATCGAACGATGGAACGATTTCATTCATCCCGTGGAATTGGTGGAAATGGACAAAAGTGCCGAAAAAATGGCCATTGCCTATATTTTGGGCAAATTCGAGGAAAAAAACGGACAAAAAATCAAC
>JAFNZQ010000022.1 GCA_017382775.1 Spirochaetaceae bacterium | reverse complement strand
GTATAATATCCGGTTTAAAACACCGTTCCTAAAAAAATGAACTATTTTAAAAAATAAAATAGTTCATTTTTATAAAAAGCCCTTGACAAACTTTTTTATATTTAGTATAATATTATGTAGGTTATAAAACGGAGGATATTATGGCTAATTTAAAAGGATCAAAAACTGAAAAAAATTTACAGACGGCTTTTGCGGGGGAAAGTCAAGCTCGCAATAAGTACACCTATTTTGCATCTGTTGCGAAAAAAGAAGGATATGAGCAGATTGCTTCATTGTTTCTTCGAACAGCTGACAACGAAAAAGAGCATGCAAAAATGTGGTTTAAGCATTTGCAAGGCATTGGTAACACCGCAGAAAATTTGAAAGCTGCCGCTGAAGGCGAGAATTATGAATGGACCGACATGTATGCCCAATTCGCAAAAGAAGCTGAAGAAGAGGGTTTTGCTGAAATCGCTTCACAGTTTCGTTTGGTAGCCGATATTGAAAAAGCTCATGAAGAGCGATATCGCTCTCTTTTGAACAACGTTCAAATGAAAAAGGTTTTTGAAAAATCCGGCGAAGCCATGTGGGAATGCCGAAATTGTGGACATTTGGTTATGGGTAAAATGGCTCCGGAAGTTTGCCCTGTTTGTTCGCATGCCCAAAGTTATTTTGAAATACGCGAAGAGGGCTGGAAATAATTTCTAAAATTGTTTTCGCGTAAAACTCATTCCAACTATTCGAATTTTTCGAATAGTTGGAATTTTTTATCAGTCATTCACGGTAGACCATTTCGCAAATTCTTTTTGTGTTTTACGGGATATCGCAGTCTTTCCCATAATTCCTTGAGGATATATTAATTAATAACAGGGTTTAGTGGTGTAGATATGATAAATTGAATCCCATCTAGAATCCATGGGTAAATTTTAGGTCGGTATTGTTATTAAGTTCACGGAATAAATCCAAAATCTATTTAATGGAACATTGAAGCAACAACGGATTAAAATACTTACAGTATATTACGAAGCATGAGGTCAATTGTGCAGGAACATACTTCGCCGGAAATCAGTTGACAATATCTTCGACAATATATCCGTCATTTGCGGTCCAAGAAACAAAGACTTTGTCTTTCCATTCAATCTCGGGGCCATCATCCAAATAAGTATTATGCTGTTTAAATACCTTTAAGATGGTTCCGTTTTCCAGTCTCACATAAAATTTGGATTGGAATCCGGAATAAACCGCTTCTTCAACTATTCCCGAAAAAATGTTGACATCTTTTCGTTTGGTGTTTGGAGGCTCAATCGTTATTCGGATTTTTTCCGGACGGACGGTAAAGCATATTTCTTGGCCGGGATTCGTGTCTTCATAATCGGTAACTTGTATTTGAGTCGAAAATTCGGATGTATCCAATATAACCATATTTTCAGTTTCCCCGGAATCATTTGTGAAAGGTTCGCATGATTTTACCGTTGCACTGAAAATGTTGGTTTCGCCAATGAATTTTGCTACAAATTCGGTGGCCGGGCTTTCGTAAATTTCAAATGGTGTTCCCACTTGAAGCAACTTTCCTCGATTCATAACCGCGATTCGATCGGATACAGAGAGAGCTTC
>JAFNZQ010000248.1 GCA_017382775.1 Spirochaetaceae bacterium | reverse complement strand
TGTTAGACAGCAAAGAGTTTGGCTGGTAGAAAATCCCGCACATAACTCTGTGTGCTCAATGGAATTTCTTCCATATAGATCAGAAAACTTTTATCCGGAATTCCTATACCATCTATTAAAAACAGACGTAGTAACAGAGTATTTCAATGGAATTTCAAAGGGCTCATCACCGTTCTCACCGGCTTTAGCAGGATAAATTTCAAACCAGTTATCACCTTTCTTGTCGAAAGCAGCGGTTACACCCAAAACCTTGGGTTCGGCTGCACCTTCTTCACGTTCAACACGCAAAGCATTGGGGCTTCCATCAAATGTTTGACATCTGGGATCACCCTCGGCAACATAACGGCTTGCCTGTGCTTTCCACGTCCATTCCACAGCCTCAGCATCATCGAAATTATCAATAACGATAGTTTCGTAACTGCGCGCTGACTGGGCAAACGCACAAAACGCCCCCATAAGAATGAGCGACACACCAAAAAAAACTTTTCGTTCCATCAAAGAATCTCCTTAACACTATTTACCGAAAATCATATTCTATATCATTATATACCAAAAAAAATATTATGTCAAGTAATTTTTAAAAAAAAAACGAAAAAAATATGAAAAAACACCGTTTTTTACGGAATATTACTAATTTTTTCCGAGAAATTATCAAAAATTACCTTCGGAATTCAAATCCCGGAAAAGTAAGCGTGCATTTAAGTTGGAAGGATCTAATTTCACAGCTTCTTCGAGGTTACGAAAGGCACTTTCTTTATCACCGATTTCCAGGAAGATTCTGCCGCGACGAAATTTGCAAAGGGATTTTTTTTCATCATCGGAAACTTCGGAAATTGCGTTCAACAGAGTTAGGGCTTCATCATATTTGTAATTTGTTTCCAAAAGTGTGGCGTGATTTAAGGCTGCGGAACTTTCGTAATCGTAGGAAATTCCTTCCAGTAAGCGGAGGGGAACCGTATAGTCGGCATATTTCTCCCCGGGAACCTGCACCGCCACCAAATGGGCGCAAAATTCCTTTTGCCAATGGGGTAAAAGGAACACGTCATCCGATGTCAAATCTCCATGCCCCATTTTTTCCGTAATGATGGGTTGCAAAAGTCCTTGAGCCGCTTCGTAATCCTTTTGTACCATGAAAATCCAAATAAAATAGCGAAGTAACTCATCGGAGGGCTTTTCCCCTTCCATGAAGCGATAAATGTCGCTTTTCTTAATTTCGCCCGGTTCTATCCCTTGGAGCAAATATTGGTATTTGAAAATTTCCGTTTGTAGGTCGAAATTTTCCGTTTCCGTCATGGCGTTGACGAATTTTTCCAATGGTAATTCCGGAGAAATACGGGGGCGATTATCAAATTCCACCATTTTGCGGGAGCGAAGTCCCCTTTTCCGAAGTTCTCGGGTGAAAATGTCTCCATCTTCCGGAGTGTTGCTATCCAGGGCAAAACGGGCAAAGGCTGCCAAAACATCGCTGTCGTATTCGAAATGGATCATGGCCTCGTTGAGAAAGGCCTTGCGCATTTCAAAGTCACCGATGTCGGTGGCGTATTTTATCAGGTTGAGATACGGCACTGATGATAAACCGGGCTCCTCGCGGCACAAATCCGTCCAAATGTTTACGGCATTGTCAAAATCCTTTTGCTGCAAAAAGGAATCGGCGGTGATTATGGCCGCATCCTTGCCGTTGGACTGCAAGGCATAATCCAAAGATGAACGAAAATCCCGTGCATCGTAGGCAACCATGGCCCAAAAGTAGGGATTGGATGAAATAAGAGGTGCCAATTCGGAGGCTTGGGGAAGTTTACCCTGTAGGGCCAAAATAACTGCGGCATTTTGCAAAAAATTTTCGTTACCGGTGGCATTTGCCGCGATAACATGGAAACTCACCATTTCCGGAGTGAAATATCCATCTTCCGTTTTTAAATCTGCCACGGAAAAAAATTTATTTTCCGCCACCAATCCTCGAAAGTCCGTATCCAGTAGCGGTGAAAGCAGCTGTTCGTCAACGGGTTTTCCATCCTGCATAAGGACAAAAGAATAGCAAGCACGTATTTTTTCACTGAATGGGAAGCGTTTAAATGCCTTTTTCAAGACTTTTTCGGAAAGTTTTTTGTCTCCCAAATTTTTGCAGCGTTTGTATACGGAAAGGAATTCCTGCTCCGTCTTGGCACGCCGGGCAAGGGATCGCAATTTGCGTTTTGCCGCTCCCGTTTCCTTGGATTCCACATACTTATCAACAACCTGCAAAGTGCCGTTGAAGGAAAAATCTGCGGAATCGGTACAAGAAAAAAAGAAAATACAAACCGATAAAACAGCAAAAAAAATTTTATTCACCGGAACTCACCTTATCAAGAACGGCATTCACATACTTGTATGACGCATTGGGTGAAAATTCCTTTGCCAACATTATGGCTTCGTTTATGACAATTCTCTTATCCATGTCCTTTTGAAAAAGTAAGGTGTAAATGGATAAACGCAAAATTGCTATATCCGTTTTGCAAACCCGGGA
>JAFNZQ010000247.1 GCA_017382775.1 Spirochaetaceae bacterium | reverse complement strand
CGTCAGAACAAAAGGTTTTCACTGCAGACAAAATTTCCGGTGGCAAATGTTCTTCCAAAACAGAACGCAGGCGGCGCAATCGTGTCATGGAACGTTCATTGCACAAAAGCGTGGCACCTTCGTCCATTTTCGTTGCCAAAACCAAGGATTTGCCACCGGGTGCGGCACATAAATCCACAAGGTTTTCCGCGCCTTCCGTGGGTAAAAGTTTCGCCGCCACAACGCTGGCTTCGTCCATAAAATAAGGTTGCAGCAACTTTTCTTCGTAGGAAAATTCCGTTTTTTCCGCCAACAAGGCCGCTTTCAATTCCGTCCAACGGGAACCGAAAAGTTCGTCATAATACTCTTGGAAGGCAATTTCGCCGTTTTTTTTACCTTTTTTCAACGGAGACCTCGCAGGACAGCGTAACTTTCGCCACAAAGTCGCCAAAGTGAATCGTCTTCGGGAAAATCGCATTCAACGAAAACGTCTTCTCCGGTAAAAGGATGGCGAAATTGCAGGGTTTTCGCCATAAGCCGAATGGGAAACTCCCTGTCGCTACGTTTTGCTCCGTATTTCACATCACCTTTTATGATCAACCCTTCATTGGCTAACTGTGCGCGAATTTGATGGGTACGACCCGTCAATGGTTTTGCCAAAACGAAACTGTACCTGTCGCAGGAACCGAAAATTCGGAAAGCCGTTTTTGAAATTTTGGAATTATCTTTCATGGATTGCGCCGACTTTTCCGTTAAAATGTAGCTTTTTTGTTTGTGTAGGGAATAAAACAGTGAAGCTTCGAGAATTTTTTCCTCGGAATTGGGGAATTTGCCTTCCACAATGGCCACATAGGATTTTTTCACCCTTCCGTCAGCAAAAAGTCGTGTAAATTCAGTGTAGGCCGCGGCAGATTTTGCTAAAAGACAAAGTCCGAAAACAGGACGATCCAACCGATGAACACATCCTAAAAAACGTGACGACGACATTTTTCTTTCATTTATAATGCGAGAAACCAGGGAAAAATCCGTTTTTTGACTATCATTGTGGGATTCGCAAATTTCGCCGGGATTTTTTTTCACAATAAGGCAAAATTCGTCCTCGTAAAAAATCATTTTGTTTTGTTATTTCCCTTTATAAATTTTCAGTGAAGCTTTACGGCTTTCTTTAAATTTTTTAAGTCGCGTATCGAAATCTTCCAAGGGAACGTTCACCAAAGCGCCATTTTCGTCTCCTGTAACAAGGCCCATTTCTCTTTTCTTTTCCAGAACTTTGCGAGCACTCACACTCACAGCTCTCCCCAAATCATCGTAGCATCCCAGTGCGATGTTATTAATAAGCGTCTTAAAATCCTCCGGTTTTGAGAGCATAATCATATTAACGCCACAGAAAAGGGCGGAAAAGCACAAAGACTCCAAGGAACCATCCGCATTCGCCATGTATGTCCACTCATCGGAATTCTCGTCAGCAGCATCTTTATAGTAAGAAAAATCCACATTTTTCATGGCATCCATTTGCAGGTCATCGGAAATGATCAACCCACGAAATCCAAAAACGCTTTGCAAATAATGCATGATAAGGTGGGCTGAAAAAGCGGCCGGCACATTTGGTGCCACCGAGGGAACGGACACATGGGACATCAGAACGCCGGCATTGGGGAATTTTTCTCCCATGTACTGAAAGGGCGGAAAATATCTCTCCACAAGCTCCTCTTCGGTAACGTCCAAAACCGGTAAGGAATGATGAGGATCCACATTGGTGTTGCCGGGGAAATGCTTGAAAACCGGCAAAATCCCGTTGTCCAATTGGGCTTGGGCAAAAATTTCGCCATATTTCTGTACAGCTTCCAAGTCGCCGAAACTGCGTGTTCCCAAAAACTCAGCGTTATCCTCGGTTTTAACTTCAATTACCGGAGCCAAATTGATATGAAAGCCCAATGCCCGCAACTGGCGAGCGGAATGTTCGTAAAGAGCCTTTGCCTTTTTCTCGGAAAAATATCGGGAAACCAGTTCCGCAGAAGGCAGCGGCGCGGCAATGTTTCGCAAACGGTTCACATCGCCGCCCTCATTGTCAATTACCAAAAATGGTGCAGGAAGGTTTCGCTCTTCATACATGGAATAAATTTTTTCGGTGAATCTGATGAGCTCTTCCGGGGATTTTCCGCAATTTTTTTGAAAAAACAACAATGCACCGGGCCATATGTCGCCAAAACTTTCCTTCGCCGCTTGATCAAAATCCGCTTCACCGTCAAAGCCGCACATAAAAAGTTGGGCAACCACCTCTTTTTTTGTCGCTTCTCTATAAACGTAATTATCCTCGGGGGGCGGACCTTTGTACTCTTTGGCTTCTTCCAGAATAGTCTGAAAATCCCCCAGGAGCCGGGACGAAGATTGGGCGATCAAATCAACTTCTTCACTTTTAAGAGAAGAGGAACAACACAATACACATAAAATTAAACATAAATATTTCATCTTACTTTCGGTATAAGTCCTGATGGATTTACCAATTTCCCGTGTTTGTACACAGTAAAGTGCAAATGGGCACCCGTGGAATAGCCAGTATTTCCTACCTGGCCAATTTGAGCATCCTGAGACACATACTGTCCTTTTCGGACACTGTAACGAACCATGTGGGCGTACAGTGTTTGATAACCGTTTCCGTGATCCAAAATAACGTAATTACCGTACACATTGGACCATCCGGCCACCACAACGCGACCGTCAAGGGCGGCACGAATGGGCGTTCCCTGTCTTGCCACCAAATCGATACCGGTATGGAAACTGCGTGCCCCCGTAAAGGGATCCCGTCGCCATCCGTAGGGGGAAGAAATCCGTTGGAAACTTGCACGAGGCAAGGGGAATGACCAAACTTCACCCAAAGCCTTTTTCAAATCCTGTTGCGACATCTTCGCTCCGGAAATGAAAATGGTTTCTCCGGGGAAAATTTCTTCCGAATCCAAATTGTTCACATCAACCAAGTTTTCAATACTCACATTGTACTTTGCGGAAATGGAACTTAAGGTGTCTTGTTTGGTGATTTTATGCATGATTCCGTCCATGGACGGGATTATCAATTTTTGTCCGGAACGCAATTTTCGCACATTGGTAATGCTGTTTACAGAAATTATGGAACCAATGTTTTGCAGACCGAATTTTTTCGCAATATTGGTTAGATTCTCACCGGATTTAACGGTGTAATTGGAATAAGCAACCGGTTCGCTGAAAAGAACGGACAGTTTTTCAGTAAAATCCTCAGGAAGAGGCTTTTCTGCATCCAAGGCGTCACCGGAGTTTGTTAAAAAATTTGACATGGCCGCGTTCAAAAGTGCGGTGTCGTTCTCACTGATGGACTCAGGGAAGACCAAGGTGTCCGCCGGTTGAGGAAGGGTGTTCAAGTAATAGGCCAAGGACATGGACGCGCAGACGGAAATTACCAAAATCAGGAAAAATAAAGCGTTTCCCTTAAAAAAGTTCGCAATAGATGACGGTGCGGAACGTCTTTCCGAATCCATAAACGGAGTTTGCAACGAGATTGGTATATCATATTGTGCATCGAAAGAAAAATCCATCTCGTTATATTTTACAGGCTTTTTCGTTTTTTGTCCAGTGAAAAATGAAAAAAATTTTTTACCGGCACTTTTATGCGAAATCCTTGCACGATTTTGAAAACGTGTCCTATCCGTTGACGACACAAAACTCATAATTTCCATGATGATAATATCGGCAAGTTTGCCCGAAAAACACACATGGAAATTTACGGAAAACTAATATTGCAACCGGGTTTGCAAATCAAATTTTCGCAACACCACAGAAATGGGTAAATGGTCGGATAGGCCCCGTCCGTTAAAAACAGCGTATCGGTCGGGAATGCCTTCACCGGTAACAAAAGTCTCTCCGTCCCGTACCTCAAAATTTTCCGCCCCAAATTGACCGCGAACCTTTTCCGAAAAATTATCCAGGACAAAGAAGTGATCTATTTTTTCCCAAGAACCGTCGAAAAAATATGAGCCTTTTTCCGGAATTTCCTCCCACGGATTATAAAAAACCGAAAATTCATCACCGGCGACAAAGTCCACAAAGCCCTCTTCGCCACCGAATTCGTAAAAATCCATGTTGAAATCACCTAATGCCAAAACCGCCCTGTCCCCTGCGGAAAAGGCCGCGGCGAAGGCTTCATCATCAAAGAGATTTGCAGTCACTTCCGCCAACAATGCCCGTTGTGCTGCTCGCCAAATACGGCTTTCCTCTTCTCCGCCGGATTTGGACTTCCAGTGACAGGCCAACAGGGTTACAACATTTTCCCCAAAAACAATTTCCGCCTCCGTTAATGGCCGCATGGAAGGCTCTTTCTCCTTAAAAACACCATGGAAGCCCACTTGGTTTTCTTTTTTTGCTTTGCCGGTAATATCCTGTCTGTAATGTAAAAGAACGTTCCCTCTCCTGCCGCAAACGTTACAGTATTATTATCAACGGTATATACGTCTGCACTGAGAGCATCAAGCTCATAGACATTTCCTTTTTCTTTGAAAGAGAAATTAAATGTTCGTGCTTGAGTTGTCTCGTTGTTCAGAAGATACAGAACACCATCGTCAAGTATCCGCTTAAAAACAGAAATACCATCGCATGAAATATCAGCTACGCTTTCAGTTTCATCAAGCTTGTCAGACATAATTATTCTGCCGCCATGCTTTGCAAATTCCGAGAGCTTTTTCCTTGAGCTTTCATCAACAGTTACATTTTCGGGAATAATTACAGCGGAATATTTAGCTGTGCCGGTGCAAAGCATCCCGTCTTTAATTTCTGCTGTTTCAAGGAAATCAAGGTCTATTACATCAACGGGAATATTGAGCTTTTCAGCTTTATATACTGTGCTGTCAAAGCTTTCAACAGCCCTTTCACATCTATTGCCGCCCGCCCAAAAGTCAAAAAGAGGCATAAATACGGCGTGTCTGTTTCCAGAAACTCCGAGGCTTGTCAGATATGAGGCTCTTGCTGTGTACTTGCAGAAATCGCCCAAAGACTTCCAGGTCGGCATAAGCGGCATAAAACCGGG
>JAFNZQ010000246.1 GCA_017382775.1 Spirochaetaceae bacterium | reverse complement strand
GTATTGCCTTTGGTAAGATTCGCATTTTATGTAACGAAGTTTATGTTCCCGCGGAGGAACATGTGGAGAATACCGAAAAGGAAATTAAACGCTTCCGCGATGCAATGAAGGTTGCAGACAGTCAACTTTCCGCCCTGTATCAAAAACTTTTGGCATCCCTGGACGAAAAAAACGCAAATATAATCATGATACAGCAAACCCTTTTGCAAGATGAAATTTACGTTGGCGACATTGAAACCATGATTTTGGAAGGATATGTCAGCGATTTTGCCGTATACACTGTGGGTAGACGTTACGAAGAAATTTTCTCAGCCATGGATGACGAATATATGCGTGCCCGTAGCGTTGACATTGTGGATATATCCCACCGAATTGTAAAAATCCTTCACGGCGATCCCACGGATGATGAAGAAACCTTTGATGAGCCATTCGTGCTGTTTGCCGAGGATTTAACTCCATCGCAAACGGTACAAATGGATAAAGACAAACTTTTAGCCTTTGTAACCGTGAAAGGTTCCATCCATTCCCATACAGCAATTCTCGCACGCAATTTGGGTATTCCTGCCATTGTTGCCGCCAATGTGGCCGTGGATAAAAGTTTGTCGGGAAAAACCGTCATTGTTGACGGAGATCTTGGGGAAATTATTGTGGATCCCACAAAATCCGACTTGGATAAGGCGAAAGCAAAATGTCGCCATCGGGAAGATGAACTTTCCCACTTAAATGACTATATTTCCTTGCCCGATGTTACCTCGTCGGGGCAAAAAATGGATGTGCTTGCCAACATCGGAAGCATCAAAGACTGCGAAAATGCCGAGGCTGTAGGTGCTTCCGGAATCGGGCTCTTCCGTACGGAATTTTTGTATTTGGAAAAATCAGACTTCCCCAATGAGGAAGAACAATTTTTATGCTACAAAGATGTGGTTCAGAAAATGAAGTACAAAAAGGTGGTGATTCGCACCATCGATATTGGAGCAGACAAGGATTTGCCCTATTTTCATTTGGAAAAGGAAGAAAATCCCGCTTTGGGATACAGAGCAATTCGAATTTGTTTTGACAATCCTCAAATTCTTAAAACCCAGTTGCGAGCCATTTTGCGTGCATCGGCCTTCGGTACCGTGGCGGTAATGTTCCCGATGGTGGTTTCCGTTTGGGAAGTAACTCGGTTGCGAGAAATTTTTGATGAGGTAAAGGCTGAACTGAAAAAAGAGAAGCATTCCGTGGGAGATGTGGAATTTGGTATTATGATTGAAACTCCTGCCGCAGCCCTTATTGCCGATGATTTGGCCAAGAAGGTGGACTTTTTCAGTTTGGGAACCAATGATTTAACCCAATACACCCTGGCCATCGACCGTCAAAACCAACTGTTGGAGCCCTTTTACAATCCCTGCCACGACGGAGTTATGAAACTCATCGAAATGACGGTAAAGGCCGCCAAGGACAATGGCATTCGCGTAACCATCTGTGGCGAACTTGCCGGGGATTTAACACTGACGAAAACCTTTTTGGAAATGGGCATCGACGGATTATCCGTTTCCCCATCTCGGGTGTTGAGTTTGAGAAAAAAACTTCGGGAACTGTAATTAACCGAATAAATGTTCCGTTTCGTGGAGTTTTTCCATGGCACGACTTTTGCATTCACCGCAACCGGTTCCGATTTTCGTACGCGCTTGCAAATCTTCCCATGTACGAGCGCCTTCCTTGTAGGCGGTTTCAATGTCGGCATCGGTAACATTCATGCAGTGACAAATTACTTCAACCTCTTCCGTACCGACAAAGGATGGTCGCCCGTTTTTTTCAAGATAATCGTCGATGGCGGCCCGTAGAGCTTTATCCCCCAGTACCGAACAGTGAATTTTATTGTCGGGAAGTCCTCCCAATCTGGCCACAATATCCTGGGGCTTGAATTTATATGCGTCGGCAATGGATAATCCCTTAACGGATTCGGAAAGAATGGATGTGGATGCAATGGCACTGGCACATCCATAGGTTTTCCAGCGGATATCGGTGATTATGTCATTTTCAACACGGATGAGAATAAGCATTTGGTCGCCGCATTTCATGTTTCCCACCACACCGCGACCATCACAGGGCCATTCCGCTTCAGGGACGGTAAGGGCATTTTTCGGGTTTTCAAAATGTTCTTTCACAATATCACTGTAAATCCAATTACTCATAATTTCCTTCCTATCAGTTTAAACTGAATGCACGCAATTTCGCAATAACTTCTGCGGTTTTTTCGATGGTATAATCAATTTCTTCATCTGTGGTGAACATACCCAGGCTGAACCGTATGGAACCATGGGCCAATTCCACATCAAGGCCTGTGGCCATGAGTACATGGGATGGTTCCAAACTTCCGGATGCACAAGCAGATCCGGTGGACACGTCAATACCGGCTAAATCCAAATAAAGCAAAATGGATTCCCCCTCCGCTTCTGCAAAGGAAACATCCAAGGTGTTGGGCAAAACTTGGGTTTCGTGGCCATTTATTCGTATATTCGGTATTTTTTGAAGAAGCCCATCCCGTAACTTGTTGCGGAGTTTGCGAGTGTGCTCTTCGTATTTCGGTAAATTCTCCTTTGCCAATTTTGCAGCCAAACCGAAGGCAATAATGGATGGTGAATTATAAGTTCCCGCACGAAGGCCTTTTTCCTGATGGCCACCTCGAATTAGGGGCAAAATGGGCGCACCCTTTTTTACATAAAGAGCACCGATACCCTTTGGCGCATACAACTTATGGGCGGAAATGGTCATGTAATCCACGTCCCAGTCTGTTACATCCACAGGGATTTTGCCCGCTGCCTGAACGCCATCGGTATGGAAAAGGGCGCCTGCCTCATGGGCCGCAGCACACAGATTTTTTATATCCTGAATTGTTCCGATTTCATTATTTGCAGTCATTACGGAAACGAAAAGGGGTTTTTTTGCCATGGCAGCTTCAAAT
>JAFNZQ010000245.1 GCA_017382775.1 Spirochaetaceae bacterium | reverse complement strand
GGAAAAAAAATGATAAAAGCAGTTATTTTTGATTACGGAAATGTAATTTCACTCAATCCGGGACGAAAAGTCTACGAAAAACTGGCTGCAGTGGCCGGTGTGGATGCTCAAATTTTCATCGATGCCTTTCATGTGTCACGAAAAGAATTCGATTTGGGCCTTATTGACGGAAAAACCCTTTATCACGACATTTTACTCCATGCCGGACGTCCGGATTTGGCCGAAAATCGAGAACTGTGCGAAGAGTTGGCCTTAATCGATATTCACAACTGGGTAGATTGCGATCCAATCGCCACCCAATGGGCTCTTGAACTGAAAAAAATTTACAAACTGGGTGTTTTATCAAATATGCCTGAGGATTTTCTCCGTTACCACGAAAATGACATTGAAGTTTTTCAAGCCGCCCACCACTGTGTTTTTTCATGCCGAGTGGGATTGATAAAGCCGGATGAGAAAATTTACCGAATTGCTTTGGATAATCTGGGCGTAAAGGCTGATGAAGCGGTTTTCTTCGATGATTTACCGCAAAACATCGAGGCTGCAAACAAGTTGGGAATCCACGGTGTAATTTGGGAAAACGTTCATCAGGCAAAAAGGGATTTCGAAAAAATTCTTGCCGAAACACGGTAGCTTTTAGGCCTCTTCCGAAAGGGTTTCGTCAATCACTTTTACCAAAAAGGCGGGGGAAAGTTTATCGGACCTTTTCCCCACTTTTTCTGTGAATTTATTTGCCAAAGCCAAAACTCCGTCTAAAAATTCGGAGAATTTTCCCCGCGGAAAGGCCTTATTTTTAAAAATCCAAGTGGATAAAAAAATCATTCCCTGCATTCTCAATGCCTTTTCAATTCCGCCTTTCAGGGCAAATTCAGTGATTTTGAAGCCTCCCAAACTGAAAAGCACCTTCCCGGCAGGGGAAAAAAGGTTGAAGAACACAACGAAGAACATGAAAATAATTGCCGGTTTAATGGAAATTTTCACGGATGTGGCAAGATTTAACACCAGGGAAAGGATGAAAATCGGCAAAATTATCGACAGGGACTTTGCAAAAAGTATTATTACCAAAAGGATGATTCCCACGGCGGCTAAAATCATTTTCGGCTTTTCCCCTTCCCTCTGTATTACCTTTGGGAAAGTTACGGAAAAATTGCCCTCTTGTATTTTTGCCACGGTTTCTGATTTGCGGAAAAAAAAGTCTGCGAAAAATCCCAAAGCAACGGAAGTGACAATGCCCAATGTGAAAAGGGGCAAGGCCACCGCTGAAAATTCAAAACCCAAAATTATTTTTGCCAAAAAGGCTTGCATCAGGTTTGCACCCAAAGCTCCTGCCAAGCTCATTCCCACAAAGGAAATGAATTTGGGGAAGAAAAGACTTGCCAAAATAAATGTGATTAAGGCCGATGTGATTGAACTGCACAGGGAAAAAAGGAATATGGGGGAAAAAAAGGTTCCGGCAACCATTCCCTGGCAAAAAATCTTCATTAAGGAAAGGCTGAAAAACATTTTTGGAGAGAAAAGTACCGCGGCAATTAAAATTGGGAAATTGGCGAGGCCAAAACGCAAAAACGGCAATGGTTTAGGTAAAAGATATTCAGCCCAGGCTCCTAAAAAACAAAGGGCGGCAAAAAATGATAAAACCTCGTTGGAAACCTTTATTCGTCTCATGACAAAACAGAATCAATCAGTTTTTTCAAATCCGTATCCAAGGGGTTTTCCGTACTAATTTCCTTGTCT
>JAFNZQ010000244.1 GCA_017382775.1 Spirochaetaceae bacterium | reverse complement strand
GGGAAAAGGTCGAAAACCATTTCGAAATCGGAGGCAATTTTGGCTTTATCCTTTCGGGTGAAAGCACCCAGTTCCAAATTTTCCTTGACGCTCATATTGGCAAAAACACGGCGACCTTCCGGAACCTGGATCAACCCTTTTTTCACAATTTGTTCCGGAGGCATGGACGAAATATCTTCATCTTCAAACATTATTTTGCCACCGGATTTTTTCACAATTGCCGAAATTGCCTGCAATGTTGTGGTTTTTCCCGCTCCGTTGGCCCCAATCAATGTTATGATTTCCCCTTGATTTACTTCAAAGGAAATGTCGCGAATGGCATGGATCACTCCATAATGGACATTCAAATTTTCCACACTAAGCATCATTCAATGCCTCCTCGCCCAAATAAGCCTTAATCACCACGGGATCCTTCGTAACCGTTTCCGGATCTCCCGAAGCAATCACTCTACCGTAATCGAGAACAATCAACCTTTGGCAAATTCCCATGACCAAATGCATATCGTGTTCAATAAGAAGAATGGTTATATCGAATTTATCGCGAATGAATTTTATCAAATTCATCAATTCATCCGTTTCTTGGGGATTCATTCCCGCCGCAGGTTCGTCCAAAAGCAACAACTTGGGACTAGAAGCCAGAGCTCGAACAATTTCCAATTTACGTTGCTCTCCGTAGGGCAAATTTTTAGCCAACTCTTCCCGTTTTTCATAAATTTTGAAAAGTTGCAACAATTCATCCACCCGTTGCTGTATCCGTCGCTCATCGTGTCGGAAACGGCGAGTGCGAAAGAGTATGTGAAACAAATTTGCCTTACGCTGGGCGTGCAGGGCGATTTTCACATTATCTTGAACGGACAAATTTTGAAACAACCGTATATTTTGGAAGGTTCGGGCCACTCCAAGTTTGTGAAGCTGAAAGGCCTGCAACCGTCCTGTGTTATGAACGTTCCCGTTTTTATCCCAAAAACTGATTTGTCCATCAGTGGGCTTATAAACACAGGAAAGCATATTGAAAATAGTGGTTTTTCCGGCTCCGTTGGGACCGATAAGCCCCACAACTTCGCCTTTGTAAAGTGAACAGGAAAAATCCGAAACGGCCCTAAGTCCGCCAAAAACTATGGAAATGGAATTTGCTTCCAAAACCAAATCATTTGCGGAAGACATTTTTCCTCCTTTTTTCCAAAACAATTCGTTTGATTCTTCCGGCCAGTTTGACGAAAGAAATTTCCTTTGTGCCCAACAATCCCCGGGGTCTGAAAAGCATTACCAAAATTAAAATAATCGGATAAATCACCAATCTGTAATCACTTAAGAAGCGGAGAAATTCCTGCAAGTAAGTTAAAACGAAGGCGGCCAGCACAGAACCGGTGATGCTTCCCATTCCTCCCAAAACAACGAAAATCAAATAGTCTATACTTCGATTGTACGAGGCTAAATCCGGCTTAACGAACCCGATGAATGGCGCATACAAGGCACCTCCGATTCCGGCAATGAAAGCGGCAATTACGAAACCAATCATTTTATAACGGAAGGCACTTATTCCCGTGGAATTTGCCGCAATTTCGTCTTCACGAACGGCCAAAATCGCCCGTCCGTAACTTGATCGCAGAAAATTTTGCAAAAGGATTATTATTGCAACCAAAATTCCGCCTATTACCGCAAAGGCCAAAATCGCGTTGGAAGACAAAACGGAAATCATCTGTTTTCCGTTGGCACCGCCGGTTAAAGCCTTCAAATTCACAAGAATCACTCGAATGATTTCACCGAAGCCCAAAGTGACGATTGCCAAATAATCTCCGGTTAATTTCAATGTGGGAAAACCAATCAGAAAGCCGCAAAAGGCTGTAATCATTGCCGCCAAAAGAACACTTATCGGCAAGGGGATTCCAGATCCGGTTAAAATAATGCAACTGTAAGAACCAATGGCCAAAAAGCCGGCCTGTCCCAAGGAAAGCTGGCCGGTAATTCCGCAAATTACGTTCACACTGATGGCCATAATGGCGTTTATACAGGCCAAAGTGAGTATTTGTGCCAAATAAGGATCGATTACACCCACGGCAATTAAACCGGTGGGACACGCCACCGCAAAAAGGGCAATTACGCCTAAAAAAATTGTATTTCGAACGTGAACCTTCATTGCCTACACCTTAACGTTTATTTTTTTACCGAGGATTCCCGATGGCTTAATGAGCAAAATCAAAATCAGTATTGTGAATGATATTGCATCGGCAAATTGCGATGACAAAAACCCTTTCGTAAAGGTTTCTGCCACAGCCAAAATGAAAGCACCCAACACAGCACCGGGAACGGAGCCAATACCGCCCAAAACGGCAGCCACGAAGGCCTTCAATCCGGGCATGGCACCCATTGTGGGCTCAATTTGCGGATATGCGGAAGCGTATAAAATTCCGCCCGCTGCCGCCAACACAGAACCCAAAGCGAATGTGAAAGAAATTGTTTTATTTACGGAAATTCCCATAAGGCCGGCAACATTCATGTCAAAGGAAACAGCACGCATGGCCTTTCCCGTTTTCGTATATCCGATTATATAGTACAAAATTCCCATCAAAATGGCGGAAAACACAATTACGATTAACTGAATGTTTGAAATTTGAACACTTCCGACGTTTATCATTTTCGAAGTAATTCCGATAAATTCCCGAGGATTTGGTCCCACAAAGGGCAACACACGCATTCCGTTTTGCAAAATTAAACTTACAGCAATTGCTGTTATGAGAGAATTTAATCGTGGTGCGGATCTCAACGGCTTGTAGGCAAAACGTTCAATGGAAAGGCCTAAAATCGCGCAAACCGTCATTGAGACAATAAAGGCAATGGCCATGGAAATGGGGCTTGCTCCGTTAGAAGCCAAAACGAAGTATCCGGCATAGGCACCAATCATCAAAATGTCGCCGTGGGCAAAATTGATCAATTTAACAATTCCGTAAACCATTGTGTAACCCAAGGCAATCAGCGCATAAATACTTCCCAAGGAAAGAGCATTCACCAATTGTTGCAAATATAACGCAACCTGCATAAAAACCTCCGGTCTTATTCTACCTTATAACGTTTTTTTTGTCAAGTACAGAAGCGATTTACCGAAGATTTTTAGGATTTTTACTCACAATGATTTTTCAAAAATTATTCACACAAGAAAGGATATTAAAGGAAAAGTACAGAGGATGACCAAAACTTTTCAAAAACAATAAACATAACTCCACAAGTTTTCAACAAGGGATAAGTCCTGTCAGTGACAACACTTGGAGAACAGTGAAAGAAAAACAATTTTTATCGGAAAATTCGAAGTTGGCTAAACCCCAGTAAAATAAGGGGTTTAGCCAACCGCTAATATTTGAAACCCACCCAAATACGCATAAACAAAGAACTTACAACAAAAATCCACATTTTGCCGTAAGTTCTCAACAGGTTTTCAACAACCAAATTAACCTAAAGTAACGTTACCGGCGTCATCCACATCGAGCACAGTTTTGCACTCTGAACATCGGAACTTACCGCCCTTGGACACTTTCAACTTCTTGGAACACACAGGACAGGCGAAAACTTTCGGGAACACGGAACTGGTTGCACCCGGAGTTCCGGACATGGAAAAGAACCTAATGGCATTCTCCAAGGAATCCTTAATATTGAAGAATTGAGAAAAGCCCAAAAGTTGGAACACTTCGTAAACCTTAGGTTGAATCTCAAAAAGAACGATATCTCCATCACTGCCACCTTCTTTCACCAACTTCAAGAAAGCAGTGAAAGAACCAATACCGGTGGATGAAACGTAATTCAAAGCAGCACAGTTGAAAATCAAATTTTTGTAACCAGCCTCCACGGCTTTCGCAACACGTTTTTGAAAAAATATGGAGTTATACGTATCCACATATCCGGTCAATCGAAGAACCAGTATGCTCGGATCGGAATCGACTTTTTCCAAAGTGATTTTTAAGCTGTCATCAGTCTCTTCATCAAAACCTGGAACAATCGCGTTATTTGCAGACATTAAATCCCCCAAAACAGAATCATCGTTTTTAATATTGTACAGCAAGTATAAAAAGTTGTCAAGTCTTTTTTTCAAAAAAAAACGATTTTTTTTACAATATTCTTCATTTATTTTTGATTTGCATTTTCTCCTTAAAATTTATTGCAACCGTCCTTAATTACCTGTTTTTCTTATTGACAAAAAAATATTCTTGTGATAAAATTTTTACAAATGGGGGATTTTTGTGGAAAAAAAATTACGCTACAACAAAGAGGACCTTGAAAAAACAAGAAAAAACCTGGGGGAACTTTCCGAAAAAGAAGCCCGGGATATGATTAAAAAATTAGGTGGCCAAGTGGGAGACGTTTACGAGGGAAAATCCCATTCCGCTCCCATACGCCGTTCCGCACCAATAACGCGAAACAAGACTTCTTCGGGAGGTGGATCGCGAAGCGGCTCTTCTTCCACGGTGTCCCGATCCGGTTCATCCGGCCCATCTCCGTCACCTGTACGGTACAAGGCCACGCTCCCTTACATTGACACAGCCACTTTCAAGCAGTTCGTTAAACTCTACTTTAATTCATACTTTAAAATAATGTCCTTCGGAAATTATATCGGAGCCTTGCTTTCCTCCGGTTCCTCCGAAAAGGTTTCGCCGAATTTTGTACGCAAAACCATTTGGGATAATTTGGATCTTTTGCAGGAATTCAAAAGTCAGGCGGAAGAAATTGTCGCCAACATTCCCGGGGAAAAGGTTGCCCTGCAAAATGATTCCGAAAAATTGTACGCACGATTTTTCCTCGCCATATTGGACTGGGATTTTTCCGGTGCAAACCAGTGCGCTCACAGTTTAATCCGATTTGGCAAAGATGTTTCCGTGGTTCAAGTTGTTCCTTTTGTGCGGGAAGTTTACCGAAACGTAATTTCCGTTGTTTTTGTTACCGACGGAATGATTGCGGAAATTTTAGATCAAATTGAAAAAATTATGCAAACGACTCCCGGTTTGCAAATTCGGGAAATTCGAAAACAGCTTACCAAATTCAAAGCCGATTGGAAGCAGGTTTTATACAGCGTAATCAAAGGATTTTACCCCATTTTGATGCGAGCCTGCATGAAAGAATGTCTTCCCATAAATTCATTTTTTTCTTCCCATATTACAAAAATCTTGGACTTTTTAGGGGCAAGTCGCTTCCAGTTGGTTCTGCAAAAAAACGAATCTGAATCGGGAAGTTCATCCAAAGGCGAAGAGGCAACCAAGGGGAAATCCACCGACGAAACGACGGCTTCCGAGGATTCCGAAAGTGATGAAGCCTCAGAAGCGAAGGAAGACAAGGCCGAAGAGGAAAAAGAACCGGTAACCCCACACAAACGAGCTCAAAACCAAATTTTGCGACGACAATTTGATTTTGCCAATACCCTTTTTCCCGATGCCGGATGGTACACCGCGGATTTGGAAACGGATTTTTACGCCTACTTTCAACCGCTTTTTGAATTTGAAGAGGGCGCAAACCTTGTTTCTGTCCACAATCCAATGCAATTCACCATTGTTTTAACCCGCATTATCGAAGACCTTTTCAGCGGAATTCACCATGTGGATTTTTTCAACGATTCGATTTGCAAAATCGATTTTGACGAAATGCGTTCCGACATTCAAAATTGGTACTTGTATTCGGCGGATTTCCTGTCCAAAGGCTACTTCCCCCTTTTGCGGGATTTTGTTGACAATGTTTATTCCAGTGCAAAATACGGAGAAACAGCCAACGGACGAAGAACATTGGCTCGAATTTTTTGGGAACAAAAAACATTCTTTCTTCCTTATTATAAGTTTGAATTGAGTTATATGCCCAACGAAACGAAAAAGCGCAACTTAAAGCCTTTGTACAGGACAGCCCACACCCTTTCCCAATCCTTTGCCGAATTGTCTGCCGCAATTGATAAATCCTTGCAATCCTCCCAAGGTAAATTCTTGGGACAAATCAGCGGCATCGGAAATCCCTGGGACGAATATTCCTTCGCCTTGGCAAATCCGGTTTCACGACGACTCAATGCCGTTTTGGGAGGAAAAACTTCTCCGAAACGCAATAATGCCAATTTAATAAAGGCCATTTCCGCATTTTTGTTTATTTTGGATTGGTGGCTGAACGATAAAGACAGTCCTGCCTATGATGAAGTGGACGGAGTTCCCTATCGACACAAGGCCAATTCCACAGATCCGGATTTTAATGTTCCTTTGAGAACCAATGTGAACGAAATTTTCGTAAATCACATTAAGGCCATGGCCAAATCCGCACAGCAGAAGTCCCGATCCGATGAGGAACAGCAAGATCAATCCTCCGAGACGGAAAAACCGGATTCCGCCACAGGAGAGACTGCCAACGGAGAAGGTCAAACTTCCGCAACCGGGGAAGCAACCACAACCGAGGCTTCCCCTCCTTCCGGGGAAACACCGGATACTTCCGCGGAACAAGGGGAAAAACCGGCACAATCCGGCGAGGCTTCTTCGGAATCGGTGGCAAAACCCTCCGAGGAACAACCGAAGGCAGCCGACTCCGACGAGGCCGACGAAACGGATAAACCGTGAAGCATTAAGGGGAAAAAATGAGTATAGCGGACAATATTTTTGTGGAAAACTGCAAGGCAATTCTTTCCCGTGGGTTTTCCGACGAAGGCCAATCCGTTCGTCCCCACTGGGAAGATGGAACACCGGCTCACACGAAAAAGCTTTTCGGAATTGTCAATAGGTACAATCTTCGGGAGGAATTTCCGATTTTGACCCTGCGAAAAACGGCCTTCAAGTCTGCCGTGGACGAGATTCTGTGGATATATCAAAAAAAGTCCAATAACGTAAATGATTTGAACAGCCATATTTGGGATCAATGGGCGGACGAAACCGGTTCCATCGGAAAGGCCTATGGCTACCAGTTGGGGATAAAACACAAGTATTCCGACGGGGAATTTGACCAAGTGGATCGAATGCTTTTCGACTTGAAAAACAATCCCGCATCCCGACGAATTATGACGAATCTGTATGTCCACAGCGATCTGCATGAAATGAATTTATATCCTTGCGCTTACAGTTTGACCCTCAACGTCAGCGGAAAAACCCTTAACGCCATATTGCATCAGCGTTCCCAGGATATGCTGGTGGCCAACAACTGGAACGTGGCCCAGTACGCAGCCTTGGTTCATCTTTTTGCCCGTTCCGCAAATTTGGAAGTGGGAGAATTGGTTCACGTAATTGCCGATGCCCACATTTATGATCGCCACATTCCCCTTGTGGAAGAAATTATGGCAAATCCCCGGTATGATGCGCCGACTTTTACCTTGAATCCGGAAATTACCGATTTCTACGCCGCAACTCCGTCCGATTTTGTCCTCACAAACTATTGCGCATCGGCTTTGAGCACAAAAATTCCCGTAGCAATATGATTCTAAACTGTGTCGTCGCCGTGGATGGAAACTGGGGAATCGGCCTCAATGGGAATTTACTTTTCAGGAACAAAGATGATTTGCGATATTTTCGTCAACTCACCCAAGGTCACACAGTCATTACCGGACGTAAAACTTTGGCAACCTTTCCCAAGGGTGAGCCTCTTAAAAACCGGCGAAACATTGTTTTGTCCCGCACAAAAGACGGCGACCAAATCACCCATAAAACTGATGATGACACATCCTTGGTTTATTGCGCGTCGGTGGAAGAAACCTTCAAAATTTTGAAAGAAACGGAAGGCAAGGGGGAATGTACCGCTTTCGTAATCGGCGGCGGTGAAATTTACCGTCAGTTTTTGCCATTTTGCCGTTTGGCATATGTTACGAAATTTTCTGCATCCACAATTGCTGACACATTTTTCGAAAATTTAGACGAAAATCCCGATTGGAAAATCCAAACTCAGTTCAAATTTGACTCTCAAATTACATTTTGTGTGTATAAAAACACAATAAATAGTTGACAAACCCTTTTTTTTGTGATAGAATCAGATTGGTGGTTTTTGTATGCGCGTTTTAATCATTGTACAATCCTCATTGTTAGAAAGTTATCTCCAAGTAAAATTTAACTCCGCTTTGGTGGAATGTGACATCGCGGAAACGGAACGTCAGGCAATAACTCTCATGCATTCAAACTTGCCGGATTTGATTATTTTCGATCAAGATATATCCTATGATGATATGCTTGCTTTCCTTAAACAAAAAAGCGAATTTATAAATACTGCTCCCATTCCCGTTATTATCATTGGGAAACCCATTACGAAGGCTCAAATTTCCGAATTATCCCTTTTTAAGGTGATAAAGTACTTCACCAAGCCCATTAAAATCGACGTTTTTTTGGATGTGGTGGGCCGACTTTTAAAAACCACAATTTCTTTGGATACAACCAACTGTTTAATGGAAATTCACATTACCCACGGAGTGATTTTCATCGAAATTAGTCAGGGCCTCAATCAAGAAAAATTGATTTTGCTGAAATTCCGTTTGCGGGAATTGATAACCATAAACAATATGGAAACTCCGAAAATTATTTTGGTAATGACGGACATTGCCCTTTCCTTCATAGACGGAAGTAATTTGGAAACCCTTTTGAATAACATTTTGGAAGCCCCGGATGTGCGTCCAAAGAACATAAAACTGCTTTCAACGGATACTTTCACCAAAAAATTGGTAATGGGGCATTTGAAATATGCGGAAATCGAAATTATTTCCGATTTAACCCAAACCATCGGAACAATGTTGGAGGGAAATCCTTCCCAGGAGGAAATTCCTCAAATTTTGCAAACCCTTGTTACTCCGGAATTCGATTCTCTTACCCAGGGAAGCATCCAGTTGCGATTTTTAAACGATGCCAACGCCAAAAATCGTAATGCCGCGGATAGGGAAAAAATTCACATCGCCATAGTTCAGCAATCACAAAAAGTTATCTCGGACTTAAAAGAGGCTTTCAGACATTATGGCTACGAAATTTATTCCTTCAACAACAGTACGAATTTTATGATGACCGCCAATGAATTTCCCTTCGACTTGGTTATAATTGACTTGGTAATGCCGGGACTTTCCGGTTACGAAGTGATTGTATATTTGCGGGAAAACAAAAATCCCGCCCAAATACTGATTTATTCCTCGGAGGATACCAAGGAAAATATTGTAAAATCCCTTTCCTTGGGCGTAAAGGGATTTTTCCTGCAATCCGAAACTCCCGTAGCTACTATTGTAAATAAGGCCGTTGAAGCTTTGGAATCTCGAATCTGACGGAAGGCTTTCATGGTAAAAACCAATTATCACACACACACAACCTTTTGCGATGGCAAAAATTCTCCGGAAGAGCTGGTGGAATGGGCAATTCAACGGAATTTTACCGATTTGGGATTTTCCGCCCATTCGATTTTCCCATTTTCTTCATCCATGCATTTGGCGGCCGAAAATCACGAAAAATATTGCAGGGAAATTCGCCGATTAAAGGAAAAGTTTCCCCATAAAATACGGATTCTTGTGGGTTTCGAAGCTGAATTTTTGCTCCCCGATTATCTTCCGCTGCAATCCAACTATTCTGAATTTCAGCCTGATTTTCTAATCGGCGCCGTGCATATGCTTTCGGGAAAATCCGCTGCAGCCTTGGGCTTTCAAGGAGACTTCGGCGACGGCCATTTTTCCGTTGACGGACCGGCGGACCATGTGAAAGAAGGCATTCAGCGAATTTTTGGCGGCGACGGTAAACTGGCCTGTCAAGTTTATTTTGCTTCGGTCCGGGAAATGGTTGCAACCTGTGATTTTGACATTGTGGCTCATCCCGACGTTTTGCGCCGCCGCAATTCGATTCTGCGGTTTTTCCATGAGGATGCGTCTTGGTATAAAGACGAATTGGAAAAAACCGCCCGTGTTTTAAGCCAAAGTGGCAAAATCATCGAGATAAACACCGGTGGAATTGCCCGAAACTGTGTTACAACACCCTACCCGTCACCGGAATTTTTGCGTTTAATCCATGAAGGCGGCGGAAAGATTTGTATCAATTCCGATTGCCATCGAATGGAATATTTGGATGCGGCCTATGATGTGGCAATAAAAACTGCCGAGACTGCGGGTTTCAAATCCATAATGGTTTTATCCGCCGAAAATCATTGGAAAGAAATTGATATAAAAGATTTTGGGTGTCAATAGTTTTTCAAACTGCATTAACGATTTTGCTTCTGAAAAATAATTAGTTCCGGCCTGTATTCAAAATGCATATTGTCCCAAATTCCCCATTTTCCGCCCCAAATAAAGCCTTGTTCTTCAAAAATTTCGATAACCTTTTGCGGTGGCATCCAGCGTTGGGACAAAGGAGTCAGC
>JAFNZQ010000243.1 GCA_017382775.1 Spirochaetaceae bacterium | reverse complement strand
TCCGGGCATCTCATAAACCTTTTTTACGCAATCACCCAATCGCTTTCCGTCTTCGTCCGTCCAGTAGGAAATTCCCATCATCTGATGACAATTTTCACCGCCAACAGCCACGCCGGTAATGCGTCCATTGTTTTCGAAAAGGGCCCAATCATCGGTTCTGTCACATTTTATTCCGCAATAATTGGATTGATACTGATATTTCTGAATTATCTTCGGATTATGAAGCAAAATATCGCCTTCGCAAACGTAGGAATTACTCAACAAGTAGCGAACGCACATTACCGAAGAAATATTGTTAGCCTCGTTGTAAGCCGGGTTTTCAATAAACTTAATTGTGGGATACTTGTACAAAAGTTGATCAAACTGCTCCGACAAATAACCGCGAACAATGTAGATTTCCTCAATTCCGGCAGCAACAACGGCATCCAAAATAGTGTCGATAATCCGTTTTCCCTTAACGCGAACCAAAGGTTTCGGTGTGTTCAAGGTGATGGGAACCATTCTGGAACCAAAACCTGCGGCAATAAAGATAGCTTTTTTAACACGATAGGGCTCCAAGGCCGCTAAACCCTCTTGGGTAATAAGGCCGTCTGCCATAAGGCCCCTTTCTTCCAACTGAGTTACCGTTGTGTTCACGGTTCCCAGGGAAAAACCCGATTCTTCCGCCAATTCCCGTTGAGTCAATTTCTCCTTGGGAGCTTCCATAATTCGCAAAACTTCAAATTCCTTAAACGACAACATTAAACGCCTCCCAAATTTTTAAACTTTTTATTTAAAACATAAACAATGTATTTCATAATAATATTGATTATCAAAATGAGCAAAGACACGAAAGCCGCACCTTCCACAACCATTTGTGCCTGAAATAAATTTATCATCAGAGACAAAGGCTTGTTTTGGGCCGTTGACAAGAAGGAAATCGCCGAAATGGTCATCATGGAATTAACAAAAAAGTAGGAAAACATTTCCAAAATGGTACTTTTCATTTGAGGAAACAAAACGTCTCGAATTAAAAGCCCTTTTCCTATTCCCATGGTTTGCGCAACGGCCTCCAAATTCATGTTGATTTTCGAGAAAGAGTTGTAAGCCATTAGATAAGGTGAAGAAAAAAAGTGCATTGTGTTCACCAAAATCATTATGGCAAAGGTGGCGTACAAAAATGTTCCTTTGAAAAACAGCATGTAGGAAAGCCCCAAAACCAAGCCGGGTATTGCCAAGGCCGTAATTGCCATCATGTGCAAAAAACGCGACGCCTTCCCCGAGGAACGAGCGGAAAAGTAGGCTGTGGCAAAGGCGGAAATCGTTCCCACAGCAGAAGTCAGCAAAGCAATAATCACGGAATTAGCCAAATATCCGCCACCGCCGGTGTTGAAAGTTTTTAAAATGTGATTCATGGTAAAATTCAAACTAATGGGATACTTTTCCACAACACTTAAAACGATGAAGGAAAAAATGGGAAGTAAAACGAAAATTACCTGTTCAATGCAAAAAATTGTGGCCACAGCCAAAACCGGCTTGGAAACCTTGGCCGGAAAAGGCTTTTTCGTAAATGACGAACCGGCTTTATCCTTGTTGAGTAAATCCAAAACGAAGGCAATAACCGCAGGAATTAAAAAGAACGTACCAATGGTGGCGCCTTTCCCGAAATCCAACATTCCGATAACCTCTTGGTACATCAAAACCGGGAGCGTTATGTATTTTCCCCCAATCATTAACGGAACGCCGTAATCCGTAACTATCATGGTAAAGGTGGCGAAAAACACCGAAATCAAGGGTTTTCTCAAATAGGGCAGGGTGACGGCACGGAATTTCGCCAAGCCTCGTATGTTCATAACCTTGCAAGCCTCATAGGGTGTATAATCTTGGTACTTCAAAATGTCCGCAATCATCAGAAAGGCCACCGGAAATGAATACATAATCGATCCCACAACAACACCTGCAAAACCGTAAATGGATTCTTGAACGTTAAACAAATTTGTTAAAAACCCGTTGGAACCGCAAAGCAAAATCAAGCCCATTCCGTGGGACACAGAGGGAATCAACATTGGAAGTGTGACCAAAACCGTAATGATGGTTTTGTGCTTCATTTGCGTCCGATAAACACACATGGCCAAAATGTAAGCCAAAATGACGGAATGAATTGTGGCAACCAAGGTGGAAACAAGGGAATTTTTCAATGCGACAACAAACCGCGGATTTTGCACAACGGCGGAAACATCCGTTTGAAACAAAAGGGAAAGCATCTTCACCAAGGGAAGAATCACCACCAACACAAAAAAAACAGCCAAGAGAACTTTTACGATATAAGTGCGGCTACTGTCAAAATTATTTTTCTTTAACATATTTTATAAGCGAATCCATTTTAAGTTGCAAATTGTCCAAAACAAAGGTTTTGACAAAACTATCCGAAGGATTTTTCACTATATTTTCGGGTGTATCAATTTGATGAATTTTACCTTCATTCATAACCATAATTTTATCGGACATTGCAAAGGCTTCTTCCTGATCGTGGGTAATGTAAATCATGGTGTTGCCGTATTTTTTCTGAATATTTTTCAATTCCGAACGGAGAGAAAGGCGTGTGTCCACATCCAAGGCGCTCATTGGTTCGTCAAAAAGAATTATTTCCGAATTGATGGCCAATGTTCTTGCAATGGCAACCCGTTGCTGCTGTCCGCCGGAAAGAGCCGTGGGGCGTTTGTGCATATGCTCGGAAAGGCCAACATCAGCAATGGTTTTATCAACAATTTTATTAACATCTTCGACGGAAAAACGTTGTTTTAATTCCTTATTGTGCAACAATGCGTATTCCACATTTTGGCGGACAGTCATGTTTTCGAACAATGCGTAATTTTGGAAAACAATACCCATTCCTCGCCGTGACGGATGAAAATCCGTAATGTCTTCACCGTCTTTGAAAACCATTCCGGAATCGCAAGGTTCCAGTCCAATCAAAATTCGCAGCAGGGTGGTTTTCCCGCAACCGGAAGGCCCCAAAATGGACAAAAACTCTCCGTGATTTACCTCAAAGTTAAGATTGTCCAAAATCACTTTCGAAGCAAAATTTTTTTTCAAATCCGTTATTTTCAGTTTAACGTCCGCCATAAGCTCCTCTTGTTCAAAATTATATCATATTTGCAAATTTTGTACAAGCGAAATCGGTTAAAACCGTGTAAAATCGCACAAAAATGTTCAATTTTGTTGGATTTTCATCGAGTTTTGAACATTTTCTTCCATTTCGTCAATTCAAAAAGGTGATTTTACCCACATTTGCCGTCAATGTTCAATTTTGAAACTTTTTTTGCGATTTTGAACATTCCCACCAAACTGCCTCCATCCCGAAATGTTCAAAAATCACCCTTTTCCACCGATTTTGAACAAGACGCAACCCGCACATAAAAAAAAGCCCTTTCTCAAGGAAAAGGGCTTTCGTAAACTGCAATTATTTAAAAATTATTGAAAATCCGCAACGTTATAACTCTTTGCGTAGGGAGATTCCAGTTCTCCACCATTGATTTTTTTAATAATTTCTCCACGGAGGGGATTATCCAATTCCAAATCCACGCCCACAATTTTCCAGTTATTGTCCACAAAGGGAGTCACAGGAGAGTTTGCTCCAAAATAGGCCACAATCATGTCTCGAATGGAAGAGGAAGATTCCCACTCTTTCGTACCGGAAACCAAACCTTGGGATTTCAAAGCCGAGGAATAGCGATAGTTATTCACAGCCAACTTCAAAACTTGGTCATCCTTCAAAGGCTCTCCCTTGAAAGTAACGTTTTTGATTCGCTGACCTTTCGGTTGGCTCAAATCAATTTCGTAATCAACTCCGGCAAACATATCGTACAAATAATCGGGATATTCCGGATCAAAAGAAATGTTGATATCCCCGGGCTTCCACTGATTGTAGCAGGATGCGGACCATTCCATGTAGGCCTTCAACTCCGCTCCGGTAACAGGAACGCGGTACAAAGTGTTGTCGAACTTATAAATGTCAAAGATGTTGCCATAATTGATGTTGCCGGAAGGCAAATCCGATGTATTTTTAAACAAAGCCGCAGCAGAAACGTCCGCTTGGGAATTTTCCAACTGAATTTTGTTTATTAAATCCATAACAGCAGTATCCATCAAACGACCTGCAGGAATACCGGCAATTTCGTTTTCCGGCTGAAACTTGGCAGTGGTTGAGCCCAAGGCAGCACCGCCCTCTTGTCCGTCCGCAGATTTTCCCGCCACAAAGTTGATTGTTTCATTATGTGCCGCAACAATGTAGGGAATTTCGCGAATTTCCGCGGAAGGCTCGTAGTTTTCCATATCCACGATTTCCACCGATGAATCCGTAATTTTTTTGTCGCCGTCAAGGATTAAATCGAAACGTACAATTTCCCGACCGGCATTGCGAGGACCGCCAATCACCGTGGAACCCTGTTTCTCATTAACAACAATGTGCATATGCCCCACGAAAAGAACGTCCACTTCCGGATTGTCATCCAAAATTTTTTGGGCAGAATCCGAACCGCCTTCTTCGTCAAATTCAGCATACATACCCATATGGGCACAAACCATGATTACATCCGCTTTGTCCCCAATTTCCTTAATGGCGGATTTTACCGCAACGTTGGCAGCTTCGTAATCATAATCTTCGATGCCCTGTTTTCCGCCGTCCCAAACAGGAACATTGGGAGTAACCACACCGATGATGGCAACCTTAACGCCGTTTCGTTCCACAATGGTCCAGCCGTTACCGGTTGCAAACTTACCGTCGGAAGATCGAACATTAGCCGCCAAAACAGGAAAATTCGCCTTAGCCAAAATTTTCTGCATGGAATCAATTCCCCAGTTAAATTCGTGATTTCCCACACTCATGGCATCATACTTCATGTGATTCATAACCGTCATCATGGGATGTTCCTTTTCGGGATACTTGTTGAACAAATCATCCGTCATGATTGTGCCCTGAATGGAATCGCCGTTATCCACCAAAATAACATTGGGGTTTTCCCCACGAACCTGATTAACATAGGTGAACACACGGGCAACTCCGTTGTTGGAACTTTCCTTGTTATCCTCATAACTGTAACCCCAAATGTTTCCGTGCAAGTCGGAAGTTCCCAAAATTGTCAGGTGTGTTTCCCCACCATTTCCACCCCGATTTTTACCGCAAGCCGAAAATGCCGCAAGAAGGGTCAAAATCAAGGCAATCTTTCGAAAGGCTTTCATAAATTCTCCTTAAAAACCAAATTTGATTTATCCTCTGAATCACATAGTAGCATCTTTTTGGTGCCAATGTCAAGCACCGAAAGCGTTTTTAAGGAAAGAACTCGGGTCGCGGCAATGTTCAAAACCCCAATATTTTTGAAAAAATTGAACATTCACCCCAAAGCGCCTCCCACCCGAAATGTTCAAAAACAACACTGTTGCAACCGTTTTTGAACATTTACCCTCATTTTTTCGGCGAAAGAGAACTCATTTTTTCGCGGAAGTCTCCTGCTTTCTTCCCGAAGGATTTTGTGGCGTTTTCGAGGTGCTGTCTTTACCAGAACAGGTTGCGGCAAATTGACATCCCGAACATTTTTTTTCGTATTTTTTTGCAAGCACAACGAAGAGAATTACTTTTGCAAAGAAAAGCAAAATCAATGAAATTATGACGAATTTAGCCATTTGGCACTCCTTTCCGAATTGGAAATTTCGGTAAAATACACACACAAATTTACGCAAAACAAAATTTATCGTCAACAAAATTACGATAGAGAATCTTTGCCAAAAAGCACACCGGAATTTTTCATAAAAAGAGATTTTTCACAATGACCAATTAAAATTTATGTAACGAAAGAATGGATGTTTAAAAATCCAAAATTATCGTAAAAGGACCGTCATTCAAAAGAGAAACTTTCATGTGAGCGCCGAAAATTCCCGTTTGTACCTTGGAAAAATGGGGCTTTGCCAGGGAAACAAATTTTTCAAACATGGCTTCGGCCTTATCCGGAGCCATTGCCATGGAAAACCCCGGACGGTTGCCCTTTTTGCAATCGGCATAAAGGGTAAATTGGGAAACAAGCAAAAGTTCCCCGGAAATATCATCTATGGACAAATTGATTTTACCGTTTTCGTCGGGAAATACCCTCAAAGACTTTATTTTGGAAATGGCCTTTTCCAGTTTCCATTCCTCGTCTTCACAGCCAAAGCCCACCAAGGCCACATAGCCCCGTCCGATTTTACCGCAAACCTCACCCTCAACTTCCACTTCCCCGTGGGAAACTCTTTGCAAAACAACTTTCATGCCGTAATTTTACACCAAAAACAAACTTTTGGCAAGACATCCGCCGAAAACGTTGACAAAAGGAAAAAAACCGAGTACAATTCAGAAAAACACCGGGATGATATTATGAAGGAAAATACGGCAAAAATTGTGGATTTCGGAACAGACGGAGAACCAATCGCAAAAACATCGGAGGGTAAAGTCATTTTTTTACCACCGGGTTCCCCTGTGGCCATTGACGATACCGTGGAATACAAGGAAATTTCCCGAAGCAAAAACATTATTCACGGCGAAATCGTCACCGTAACGGAAACCGGACCAAATCACGGCGATGTGGCCTGCCCCTATTTTTCCCAATGCGGCGGATGTCCCCTAATGGCAAACACCTACGAAACCCAACTGCGGTTCAAAGAAAAAAAAGTCCGCGACTGCCTCCGTCGAATCGCCTCTGTGGACGAAAAAACCTTGGACGAAGCCTTTTTGCCCATAGTACCCTCTCCCAAACAATTTAACTATCGAAACAAGGTATCTTTCGCAATCCAAGGGGGAAAATACGGCTTTTTCCGCCCAAAATCCCGGGACTTTACAGAAGTAAAAAACTGCATGATTGCCTTTCCCGAAGTTCAAAAATTATTGGCGGAATTACAATCGGAAACCGATGGAAATTTGGTGCTGCGAAAATCGGAAAGCCGCGGAGAAATAATGGCCTTCGAGGATCGAACCGGAGAAAGGCCGAAAATCCTTTCATCCAACACAATCCTCAACGAAGAAATTTCCATTAACGAAACCACATTGACTTTCCAATTCGGGCCGAGAGACTTTTTCCAGGTAAACTCCCATTTGATGCCTCAACTTTACAAAACCGCCTTGGATTTTGCCCAAATCGAAAAAGACCAAACAGTCATAGACCTTTATTGCGGAATCGGAACAATTTCCCTTTTCGCCGCCAAAAAGGCAAAAACCCTGTTGGGAATCGAATCCTTTCGCGATGCCCAACGAAGTGCAAAGGGAAACGCCAAATTAAACAAAATCGAAAATGCCCGATTCTTCGCCTGCGATGCCCAAAAACTCAGTTCCTGCCTCACCCAAAAGGACTTTGATACAGTGATTTTAGATCCGCCGCGAAAAGGAGCGAGCCGACGGGTTTTGGGGCAAATCGTGGGAGCAAAACGAATCGTATATGTAAGTTGCGATCCCGCAACCCTGGCCCGAGACATAATTTTCTTGAAAGAAAAAGGCTTCGAAGTAAAAAAAATCCGATGCTTCGACATGTTCCCTCAAACAATCCACGTGGAAACAGTCTGCCTTTTGGAAAAATGATGCCTCCATTAGGGCTTCAAAAACGAAACGAACTCTCCGAAATCGCAAAATCGGCCTCCTGCAATTTCATGTCAAAACTCCCTTAAAAATACCCAAAAAATAATGAAATTTTCTACCTTTTCGTCTTGCCAAATCCATTATTTTATGTTATAATTTAAGGGATTTGACAAAGGTGAGATTATGCGATTTTTCAATTATTCTGAAATAAAGAACCAAAAATGGGATTCAGACATTCTCGGACTAATTGCGGCAATATACAAAGAAGCCGGAAAACAGGAAATCAGCCTTAAATTGCGACCGGACGAACTGGAAAAATTGGTTGAAATTGCAAAGGTTCAAAGCACGGAAGCATCAAACGCCATTGAAGGAATTAGCACAACCGCCGCCCGAATTAAAAAATTGATGGAAAAGAAAACCACACCCAAAAACCGCGATGAACAGGAAATTGCCGGCTACCGCGACGCATTGGCCATCATCCACGAAAATTTTGATGCAATCCCCCTTTCCCGAAATTATATATTGCAACTCCATAAAATCATGTACAGCCACATGAACAATCCCATGGCAGGTAAAATCAAGAACGTGCAAAACTACATCACCGCAACCCATTCGGACGGCAACACAGAAACCCTATTTCTTCCTTTGGCCCCGCACGAAACCACGGAGGCCTTGGACAGAATCTGCGGAGAATACAACCGTGTGGTTGGCAATTTTGAAGTGGAACCACTTATTGCAATCCCCACATTCATTCACGATTTTTTGTGCATCCATCCCTTTAACGACGGAAACGGAAGAATGAGCCGCCTGCTAACAACCTTGCTGTTATACCAAAGCAATTTTTATGTGGGAAAATACATCTCTTTGGAAGCAAAAATTGCCAAAACAAAACACCTTTACTATCATGCCTTGGCACAGTCTCAAACAGGATGGCACAAAGGCACCCATAACCCAC
>JAFNZQ010000242.1 GCA_017382775.1 Spirochaetaceae bacterium | reverse complement strand
CATTTTTTTAGGAACGGTGTTTTAAACCGGATATTATACTTCTCCACGATATTCTGATCTTCCCGGATACTATAAATCCTTCACTCAATAATTAAAAGCATTACGGCAACTATTCGAAAAATTAAAATAGCTCAAGACTACCGATAAATCCCTATTGACAAATAGCAGAATTTGGGGCATAATTTCAGTATGGAAGAAAAATTTCGGACTTTGCCGGTATACGAACAAAAAGAACGAATCTTGGAAGTTTTAAAAAACAACCAAGTAATTGTTGTGCAAAGTCCAACAGGATCCGGCAAAACAACCCAACTACCGATAATACTTTATGAAGCAGGATTTTGCAATTCCGGAATAATCGGAGTTACTCAACCTCGGCGGATAGCGACATTGTCCGTATCCGAATTTATATCGCGACAAATGGGAACAACATTTCCCGGATTGGTCGGATACAAAATGAGGTTTGAAGACAAAACTAATTCCCTCACAAAAATTAAAATTCTCACAGACGGAATGTTACTTCAAGAGTTAAAGCTTGATCCATTCTTATCAAAATATTCGATTATAATGGTCGATGAAGCCCACGAACGAAGCCTCAACATTGACTTCACTCTTGGACTGCTAAAAAGAATCCTAAAATCCAGGCCGGAATTCAAGGTTATAATCTCATCCGCGACAATAAACGCCGAATTATTTTCCCAATACTTTTTTAATTGCCCAATTGTCACCATAGAAACCGAGACCTACCCCATCACACTGATATACGATCCGCCCGAAATCTGCGGAACGCTGGCAACACCGGCTGCACAAATTTCGTTGCAAAGAAAATTGAAGGAAATCATCTCGCGTATCTTGGACAACAACACAAAGGGCGACATATTGATCTTCCTTCCCGGTGAAAAAATCATCAAAGACACAATTTCCTCATTATGCCAAGGTCGGCTGGGACGGAAACTTCACATTTTGCCACTGTACGCTCGACTGTCGCGGGAACAGCAAAATCGCGTATTTGAAGCCGCTCCTTTTGGAAAGAAAAAAGTAATTGTGGCAACAAATATTGCGGAAACCAGCATAACCATTGATGGAATCACGTCGGTAATCGATTGCGGATTGGCAAAAATCAATTTTTACAACCCGGGAACATACACATCCAGCCTGGTGGAAATTCCGGTATCCAAGGCATCCTGTAATCAAAGAAAAGGTCGCGCCGGCCGAACTCAACCCGGAACCTGTTATAGGCTCTATCGGCGAAAGGATTTTGAATTTCGGCCAATATACACAACGGAGGAAATTCTCAGGACAGATTTATCCGAAGTGATTTTGCAAATGGCGGATCTTGGAATAAGTGATTTCGAAAATTTTGACTTCATATCTCCGCCCGAAAAATCCGGAATTCGAAGCGCCATTGAAACGCTAAATATGTTGGGTGCGCTGGAGAGTGATCTAACCCTGTCCAAAATAGGGAAAATGATGGTTAATTTTCCAATCGGGCCGCGGGAAAGCAGGATAATCGTTGAAGCAATTCTCCGTTATCCTTCAGTGATTGAGGAAACGATAATTGCGGCATCCTTCTTATCATCCCAAAGTCCCTTTTTGCTTCCCCAGGGAGAAGAAGCCGATGCGCGAAAGGCCCAACAGGAATTTGCTGACAGTTTAGGCGATTTTGTCTCGTATTTGAGACTTTTCCGACAGTTCACTGCATCAACTCACAAAGAAAAATTTTGCAAACATTTTTATCTTGACCTACGAATAATGGAAGAAATTGCCAACGTCAAGGACCAATTGGTACAAATACTATGCGATATGGGAATACCGGTATTATCTTCAAGCAACATGGAAGATTACCTATGCTGTATCGCCACCGGATTGATCCAATTTGTTTGCGTTTCGGATAAAAAGGATTTTTATAA
Source organism: Spirochaetaceae bacterium (assembly GCA_017382775.1). Classification (GTDB taxonomy): domain Bacteria; phylum Spirochaetota; class Spirochaetia; order Treponematales; family Treponemataceae; genus RGIG268. The sequence continues at coordinate 1,058 of JAFNZQ010000242.1, read as the reverse complement.
AAGCATAAGGGCCGATAAAATTCAAATCCACCCGAGTTCGGTTATGTTCCGCAAAAATTCCCAATTTATAGTTGCCGGTGAGATTGTAAAAACCAGTCGAATTTTTGCAATGTCCGTATCCCCAATTTCAAAGAGAATTTTGAATAAGGTAAATCCTCTTTTGGAAAGTTTGCTGTTGACGTCATCAAAGTCGGAAAGAAAAAAAGGCTCCAAAGTCGTCGTAAAAATCGAAAATGATGAAGTAAGTATTGGTGAAAAGACATTCCAAATAACAAAAATAAAAGGAAAAAAACACTTGATGCTTCCGTTAAACAGTCTCATTCCGGTTTGTAAAAAACTTTCTGAAATGGAATTGGCGGAAACAATTAAAAAAGTAGCAGGATTGCGGGGAATAGTTACAATCAATTTCAACGGAGAAAATCGGGAACTTTTCAAAGGCGAAAAATGTGAGATCATTTTTAAGGCCGTGACAGTACTGGATTTAAAACCTGTAACCAAAAATGATAAAATAATGAAAAAAAATTTTTCATTTAAAGTAGACTTTGACGAAATAATTAAAAATTTGGATATAATTTTGAGAGTTGTACTGTCAGGAAAGCGAAAAGGTGAACTATATTTTGTATCAATGTGCTTTGCAGATGATTTTGTCAGTCAAACAGATGGAATTTTTTATTTCAAGTTGACAAAAACCTTTTCGAGTGCCATTAACGAATCTATAAGCTCGGTTGAGAAACTAATATCATTGATGCCGAAAAATGCGGATACTTCCGTTAAGCAAAAAATCAATGACGTGTATCGCAAACTCAACGAGTTTTATAATTTTTAATAGCTCGAACTATTCGAAAAATTCGAATAGTTGGGTGGGACGTGTGCGAGGAAGCAATGACGAACTATTTTAATTTTTCGAATAGTTGGATTTGATGTCGGCGATTACTCCGATGCGATTGTGGTTGATGGCAACTATTCTAAAAATTCGAATAGTTGGATTTTGCAAAATGATGTATTTATTCAGTTTTTTTTGCCATATATATGTATCAAACATAAGGGGGTGACATTAT
>JAFNZQ010000241.1 GCA_017382775.1 Spirochaetaceae bacterium | reverse complement strand
GGCCAAACACGAAAAGGCAACTATTCGAATTTTTCGAATAGTTCGTTTCCGCACCCAGGAAGGCGACCCTTTCGAAAACTCGAACAGATTTCGTCGGTGGCAAAACCGCATCGAATGCCAAACACGAAAAAGGCAACTATTCGAATTTTTCGAATAGTTCGGTTTTGAGAAAATTATGCGACACATGATGTTGTGATGAATTATTTGCGGGCTACAACGACGGTGGTGCGTGCCTTCTCGTTATAGGGACTGAAGTCAAAATCACCGTAGACTTCCACAGAGGCAAAACCGCAGCCTTTAAGAATTGTTTGCAATTCGGTGGATGAGTACAATCGCTGTACATGAACGTGTTCCGTCCTTGCACCGGTAACATCAATCAAAATCCACTTGGATTGCAATCCTTCCCAGGGGCCCACAACTGAAAATTCCGTCAAGACGACCTTTCCGGCTCGCTCAAACCATTCGCCTTCCGTAAAGTCTCGAACGGCAATTTCGCGACCAAGTAGTTCCATGATAAACCAGCCGCCTTTTTTCAGCGAATTGGCGATGGAGCGCAAAATTTTTTCATCCTCTTCCCGTGTATCGCAGTAACCGAAAGATGTGTAAAGATTTATTGCCGCGTCAAATTGTGTTTCGGAGGTAAAGGTTCGCAAATCGGATTTTACCAAATTGAGTTTTACACCTTCGTTTTTGGCCGTATCATCGGCAGCATCTAAAAAGCCTTGAACCAAATCAACGCCGGTTACGTCCAGTCCGCGTGAAGCTAATTCCACAGCGATGCGACCGGGTCCGCATCCTGCATCCAAAAGCTTCATTCCTTTTTGTAATCCGGCAATTTTGCAAATCTGATCAGCTACATCGGGAGCTTCCGCCCAGCGTTTACTGTCAAAAATTATCGGTGCATATTCCAACCAAAATTCTTCGTTTTCAAACCACTCCATTGTCAATTCCTTTAATTTGATTTCTCAATTTTTCCGCATATTCTCGCTGCATTTTTGAAAGTTGCCGCGTTGCCTCACCTAATGACAAAGTGCCCAATGGTTGAAGCTTCCGTCCTATATCGCTGTAAATTCGAACTCGTTCTTCCAGGGACATGAGTGCCAAAGGATCGCCGGTGGAAAAAAGGCCGCAACCTTTATTTGCTGATGACAAAAGTTCGTGGGCAGCCAATGCCCAAATCGTATCCAAAAGGTATGAAAATTCCGGACGATGGAACAGCGGACAGGAAAAACTTTCTCGGGCACCGGCAACGGAATGACTTACTATCGGTAAAAAATCATGACGCTTGCATAAAATTGAAATTCGATGAAATTGCTCCGCCGTTAAAAAATAGGGATCAAACATAACGGACACAAAACCCAGTTCTTTCAGGTACAGGAACAAATCATCCAAATAATCATCTTCAAAGGGACAATTATTCTTCTTTCCCCAATACACATAACTGGGGATTCCTCCTATGGAATGGACAAAATCCGTTGCCATATCCGCCGAAATGCATTCCCAGTCATCGGGCTGAACGAAAATTTTCGGCAAAAATTCCTCAAACAAAACATCCACCAAATCATGCAACAAATGGGGATTTTCCGGAGCCTGGATTCT
>JAFNZQ010000240.1 GCA_017382775.1 Spirochaetaceae bacterium | reverse complement strand
GTACGTCTTTATTTCCCGAAATTTTTTCTAAAAACAAGGAGTAAAAGAGGGGGTATTTTGGGCGTCCCCCCTTGCTTCGCAAGGGGTCGGGGAGCTTCGGACTTTCGCTATCGCTTCGGTCGCAAAGCGACTGCTTGCCTTCGGCAAGCATCCTACGCATCCCTGACGCGTTCCCCAAGAAACTTCATTTCTCCGATTTTCCATCCGGAGATTTTTCGCAACTGCAATTTTTGCTGCCACATGTTTCATAACAACTGCAACCGAAGCATTCCCCTTTCCTTTTCTTATTTATGTACAGGGAAAAACCGGAAAGAAAGACGGCGAGAACAATAAGGGCTATCAAAATAATGTTGACAATCATTTCTTCCTCCCGAAAAACAACAAATTTAGGAAAGCCTAATTTAGATTAGAAACAACTAATAATAATTTACCAAAAAAAACACTCTCTGTCAACAGGTTACATCGCTACAATAAAATCACTCTCTTGGGAAATGAGAAATTTCTTGACAATGGAAAGATATCGGCGTATAATATAATGAAGAATTATTCTTGGGCTACGGAGGCAAACAGAATGGAATTAAAGGTAGGAATTAAAGGAAAATATACAACAACGGTTGACGAAGCGAAACTTGCAAGTTCAGTGGGAAGCGGACTTATTCCCGTTTTTTCAACGCCCTTTATGGTTGCAATTATGGAATGTGCCGCTTCAACAAGTGTTGCGGAGGCTGTGGGTGAAGGAAACGTCACCGTGGGAACAAAACTGGATATATCCCACCTTGCCGCCACACCATGCGGTATGGACGTGTATGCGGAAAGCGAACTTGTTGCAATCGACGGAAGAAAACTGGTTTTCAAAGTGGAAGCATACGACGAGTCCGAAAAAATCGGCGAGGGAATGCATGAACGCTTCATAGTTGGTGCAGAAAAATTTGTGGCCAAATGTAACGCAAAAAAAGCTTGAAAATTTTCGGCGGTAAAATCCCTTTCTCGCAAATTTTTCTTGCGTGTTTGATAAAAATATAGTATATTATAACAAATTGATTTTGCCCGAAAATGAAGCGATAAAGTTAAGAGGACAAAAATGTTACGAAGAATTATAAAAATCGATGAGGAAAAATGTACCGGATGCGGTGTTTGTGCCCTCGCCTGCCACGAAGGGGCCATCGAAATGGTGGCAGGAAAGGCAAAACTCACTCGGGAAGACTACTGCGACGGTTTGGGAGACTGCCTTCCCGCCTGCCCCGCCAATGCCATTTCCTTTGAAGAACGGGAAGCTCTCGCCTATAACGAAGATGCGGTTATTGCGTCCAAAAGGGTAAAATCCACTTCAGGATGCCAATGCCCCGGTTCTAAAACGGCGGTTTTTCAACCTTGTCCCGACCACAGCCCCATTCCGATCATTTCTCAAAGTTGCCTTTCCACATGGCCGGTGCAAATAAAACTGGTTCCGATGAAGGCATCTTTTTTCGAAAATGCCGACATACTCATTGCAGCCGATTGTACGGCCTTTGCCTACGGAAATTTTCACAACGATTTTATGAAGGACAAAATTACCTTGGTGGGCTGTCCCAAACTGGACGAAGGCGATTACAGCGAAAAGTTGGCG
>JAFNZQ010000239.1 GCA_017382775.1 Spirochaetaceae bacterium | reverse complement strand
ATTTCCTTGGCGATATTTCTCCCGTCTTCATGTAAACTGGATGCATTGGCGTATTTTTCGAGAGCTTCGAAATAAAACTTCTTTACCTCAGGGGAAAGAGGTGTAGTGGCATTGTAGTCAAGATAAATTCTTTTTTCCATAATTATCTCTCCAAGAAAGAGTATATCAAATTTTCAAAAAAAATACAAGTGATTTTTCAAAAAAAAGTTGATTTTTTTGAAAATAAGAATTTCCTTGTTTGTAAAAATGAATGGACTTATCAACAAAGCGGCTTTGTTGTTTCATCGTAATTTATCATTAGAAAAACAAAGTGGGAAACTGTCCTGTAAAAATGTCCGATTTTTCCTTGACAACGGAGAATTTCTGTGGTAAAATGTTGGTAGCGAGTTGTAAAACCGATAAACGTTGATTATAAGGAGTTACTATGGAACTCTCTGCTGAACACAAAGCCATTTTAAGCGGAACAAAAGGAAAAACGTTGGCTAAGGTTTTGGAAACCTTAGTGGCTTTCGGGGATGTCTTCGGTGCCGAAAGACTTGTTCCCGTTACTCATAACAGCGGTCACCTGGTTACAAGTTTTGGTTTGGGACTTTTAAAGCCACTGTTTTCGACAATGGACAAGCTCATTGATGACGGGATAAAGGTTAAAGGCGATTTCACCATGGATCCCCGTCCTTTGGATGTGGAAAATGTTCCGTACAATCTGTTGGAACGTTTCGTAAACGAAGTCATTATGTACGCTCCCCAAAAACGTTACGAAAGCCAACTGAAAGCTGTGGGGTTAAAGGACGAAAATGCTTTCAGCTGTGCCTGCTACTTGGACGAAGTAGGAAATATTCCCAAAAAAGGTGATATACTGTCTTGGGCTGAGTCCAGTGCCGTAGTTTATGCAAATTCCGTTCTTGGCGCCCGTTGCAATCGTAATAGCGGTATGTTAGATCTTTTTGGCTCTATAATCGGCGCCGTTCCCGAGTTCGGCCTTTTAACGGATGAAGGCCGTAAAGCAACCTGGATTGTAAAACTTAACTGTTCCGAACTCCCGGAAGCACAAATCCTGGGAAGTGCCATCGGAATGAAGGTTGTGGAAGATGTGCCCTTCGTTTACGGCTTGGATAAATTTTTAGGTACGGAACTCACCGATGATGTTAAATCATACTTGAAAGACTTCGGAGCTGCCACCGCCAGTAACGGTGCCGTGGGGCTTTATCACATCAATAATTTAACGCCGGAAGCCAAGGAATTGGGTGAAAAACTCATTGTTCCCAACGCTAAGGTTTACGAAATCGATGATGCCGAGTTGGAGAGAGTGTACCGATCCTATCCCAATATGTGGAAAAATCCCAATGCCAAAATTGACATTGCCTTTATCGGTTGTCCACACCTGTCTTTCGCCCAGCTGAATGATTGGACCGAAAAAATTTCCGAAGGGCTGAAAAACGCCGGACGCAACAAGGTTGCTTTCCACACCATCGCCTGTGCGCCGCCGGATGTTGTGGAAAAATTCAAGAAGACTGAAAATTACAATCGACTGATTGCCACCGGAACAAGACTTACTTCCATATGTCCGTTGATGTATACCAGTAATCCCCTTACCAAGAGTAAGGCCATTGCCACTTGCAGTAACAAGTTGCGAACATATTCCGTGGCCCGTTACTACAAAACCGACGATTTGCTGGACTTGATTTGCGGAAAAAAGTAAAGGAGATTTTTTATGCCGAAAGAATTTAAGGGCAGAGTGATAGCTGCTCACAATTGGTGTGGCGAAGCAGTAGTTTCCCACTATGGAGTCAACACCCTCGCCACATTTCAGAAAAGCGCCTTAAAGAAAGCAAAGCAGGTGATTGTTAGTGACCAAAATAATCCCGACATATTCGGCTTGAACATAACGGGCAAGGCCCTTTGTTTGCCGCAAACCATCGGTTCCACCACCGGCGGTTTGGTCATACAAACCATTTGCAGTATGAAAACAAATCCTGCTGCCTTTTTGTTTTCCAATACCATTGACAGCCTTGCTGCCAGCGGGATTTTGCTGGCAAAAATTTGGGAAGACAATGATGTTATCGCCATTGATAAATTGGGAGACGAATTTCTCGAAACCGTAAAAACCGGAGATAAAATCGAAATTAAGGAAGATGGCTCGGTAATTGTGGGATAAATCCGTAACTTACGCAGATTTATCCCATTAAAGACGTGCCTTTGTCTTGCTAGGAGAAGTTTATGGATGTTCTGAAACGAATTTCCGAAATCGGAATTGTTCCCGTTATAGCGATCGAAAATGCCGCAGATGCCGTGGATTTGGCAACAGCCTTGAAAAAGGGCGGACTTCCCGCTGCGGAAGTTACATTCCGAACCGCTGCCGGAGAAGAGGCCATTAGGCAAATTGCCCGGTGTTGTCCCGATGTATTGGTCGGGGCAGGTACAATCCTCAACACGGAGCAGTGCGAAAGGGCCTTGTCGGCAGGAGCAAAATTCATTGTCTCTCCGGGGTACAATGACGAACTGGTAAATTTCTGTATTAAGAAAAATGTTCCGATTTTGCCCGGATGCACCAATGCCTCCGATATGATGAAAGCCGTGAATGCAGGATTAAAGGTTGTCAAATTTTTCCCGGCGGAACAGTCCGGTGGGGTTGCCTTTTTGAAGTCCATCGCTCCGGTTCTGCCACTGAAATTCATGCCCACCGGCGGCGTAACCACCAAAAACATGATGGATTATCTTTCCTACGACAGAATCATCGCTTGCGGTGGAACATGGATGGTGAAAAAAGATTTAATCGATGGCAAAAAATGGGATGAAATCACCGCAATTTGCCAAGATGCGGTGAAAACCATGTTGGGATTTACCATTATGCACGTTGGAATCAACTGTGAAAACCAATCTGCCGCTTCTGAAACCGCTTCCCAAATCGCGTCGGTGTTCGGATTGGAAAAACGGGATGCAACGGCTTCATCCTTTGCCGGAAATATCGTTGAAGTGATGAACACAATGTATTTGGGAAAAAACGGTCATATCGCCATTGGTTGCAATGATGTGGACAGAGCATGCGCCTATTTGGCCAACAAAGGAATTACTTTTTTGGAAGAAACTCGCAAAATAGATGACGCCGGGAAGACAAAATTCATTTATCTCAAAGAAGAAATGGGTGGATTTGCCTTTCATCTGGTAAAAAAATAGGGGGATTTTATGAAAAAAGTAATTACATTCGGCGAACTTATGCTGCGCCTTCAACCGGAAGGTTATTTAAGATTTTTGCAAAGCGATAAATTCGAAGCGACTTACGGAGGTGCGGAAGCAAACGTGGCCGTCTCTCTGGCAAATTACGGTAACGCAGTGGCCTTTGTCTCCAAATTGCCCAAGCACGCCATCGGTCAGGGGGGCGTAAATGTCCTTCGTTCCTTCGGAGTTGACACCGACCTGATTGTTCGGGGCGGAGACCGCATGGGGATTTACTTTATGGAAAAAGGCGCATCCCAACGTGGCAGTGTCTGCATTTATGACCGTGCCCATTCCGCCATTCAGGAAGCAAATCCCGCCGATTTTGATTGGGAAAAAATTTTTCAAGACGCTGATTGGTTCCACTTCACCGGAATTACCCCCGCCTTGGGAGAATCCATGGCCAAAACCTGTTTGGAAGCCTGCAAGGTTGCCAAATCCCATGGAATTACCGTTTCCTGCGATTTAAATTATCGCGGCAAATTGTGGACAAGGGAAGAAGCAAGAGTGACAATGACGAAAATTTGCGAATTTGTGGACGTATGCATTGCCAACGAAGAAGATGCCAAGGACGTTTTTGGTATTGAAGCCGACAACACCGACATTTATGGCGGAAAACTCAACAAAGATGGCTACAAGTCCGTGGCAAAACAGTTGGCGGACAAATTCAACTTCCAAAAAGTTGCCTTCACCCTGCGGTCTTCCATTTCCGCCAACGACAACGATTGGGCCGGAATGCTCTATGACGGAAAGGATTGTTATTTTTCCAAGGAGTATCATCTCCACATAGTGGATCGTGTTGGAGGAGGAGACAGCTTCGGCGGTGGATTGATTCACGCCCTTCGTTCCGGCAAATCCTGCCAAGAAGCCATTGAATTCGCTGTTGCGGCATCGGCTTTGAAACATTCCATCGAAGGCGACTTTAACCGCGTTTCCGTTGCCGAAGTGGAAAAACTTGCCGGCGGAGACGGATCGGGACGAGTGCAACGGT
>JAFNZQ010000238.1 GCA_017382775.1 Spirochaetaceae bacterium | reverse complement strand
TCTGATTTACGGAGTTCCGGTATTATTGATTTTGTTGGTTTCTGCGTACTACTTTTTTACATTTCAGAGGTATTTGTATTCTGATGTAGAAGCAACAATTACGCAAGAAAATATTAATCGCGCGAAAGCGGTTAATCAGAGTTTGGAAGCACTCCAAGAGACTGTAATGTCCTTTACCGAAACAGTGGAAATGAATGGTGAAAATTTCATGCCGTTTATATCCACCTTTACGAAAAGGTATGAAGGTTCCCTTAAATTTTATGTGGCCGATACAAATATCTCTCAGGTTTACTTCGCCAACGGTACGAGGCCCATTCCCTTTGTTTTGCGGTTTAAATTTTCGAATACCGACAGCAATGGAATCCGAGTTGACGGCTTTACTGATGAACATGGACAAATGATTTTCTCTTTCAGTATGCCCATTTCCAACGGCGATATGGCACCCAGATACTATGCCGGCTGTATCACTGACTTGAAGACTCAGTTCCCCGTGCTTGTGGAACCTCTGTATTTCGAACAGGGCTATTCCTACATTTTCAGCAGGGATGGAACAATTTTCTTCGATTCCGACTTTTTCTCCGACACGGCTTCCAGCGAGGCAAGCAACGTTTTCGACAAGCTTGTGGAAAGCGGAATGCCCGATGACGAATTGCAAACAATGAAGCGAAACATTTCTTCCGACAAGGGAGGAAGTGCCTTTTACAGCCACGGCGGCAAACGAACCCTTATTCGCTATCTGCCTTTGGATACGCCCAACTGGTTTATATTCAGTTCGGTTCCGGAATTTAAATTCTCATCCCAGGTCAATCACATATTGTTCTTGACCATATTGATGGTTGCCGGATTTGCCATTTACACAACCATTGTTATCATTTTGATCGGACAGGAAATGAATGAGCGCAAAAAGCTCTTCCAAAAATTCCTCAACACCGATCCTCTTACCAACGGAATGAGTTTGTTGGAATTCAAGCGGGTTTCACAAAAGTACATTTCGGGACATCCCAATTCATCCATGTTGGTTGCAGGTATCGACATTTCCAATTTCAAAATTATAAACGACTTGTACGGTTTTGAGAAGGGAAGCAATGTGTTGATTTTGGTACATCGAATGCTTTCCGAGTTAATAGAAGGTGCCGGATACTGCTGCCGCAGCAACAATGACTTCTTCTATGTCTTCCTTAATAAGGATCGCAAGCCGGATTTCATCCAAAACTTCAACACGACCTTCGTTCAGCCCTTTAATCGCAAAATGGCTGAAATGGAAGTTGCTTACAATTTGTCTTTTACCGCCGGTGTTTACTCCATCACCGAAGAAACACGGGAAATTGACGACATTATCGAGCGTGTGAATTACGTTCACAGCCAGGCTAAAAAGGAAAACCGCGTTGACATTGTCCAATACGATGAAAATATGCGAAGTAAAATTCTCAAAATTCATCGCATTCAAAACGGACTTAAAACCGCTATTCAAGACGATCAATTCCAAATCTTCTTGCAGCCCAAGTACGTTCTTTCCGATGGAAAACTCATTGGTGCCGAGTCTCTTATCCGCTGGAATTTGAATTCCGACGAGACACTCATGCCCGGTGACTTCATTCCCATTTTTGAACAGAACGGATTCATCGTTGATATGGACTTCCACGTTATCGAATTGGTTTGTCGCCTTATTCGTTCATGGATCGATTCCGGTGTGGCGCCCATACCTGTTTCTATCAACCAGTCACGACAGACCTTGCTTTCCGAAAATTATTTCGACAGAGTTTGCGACATTATCGAACGATATAAAATTCCCCACGAACTTTTGGATATGGAAATTACCGAAATGTTCATGTACGAGGAAAGCGATTACTTCACCGAACTTATTAAGAAAATGCGCTACTACGGATTTATCATCTCCATCGGTGATTTCGGTTCCAAGTATTCTTCCTTGGCCTTGTTGCGAGAAATTCCCGCCGACGTTATTAAGGTGGATCGAGGCTTCCTCTATCGTTCCGAAAGCAACGAGCGGGCAAAAACGATTTTGGGCTCCATTGTGCAAATGGCACGTTCACTTAACATGGACGTAATTTGCGAAGGTGTTGAAACCAAAACCCAGGTTGACCTGCTTCGTTCACTTAATTGTTATGCCGCTCAAGGTCTGCGATTGGGCAAGCCTGTATCTGATACGGACTTCTTGTCTGTATATCTCAGTGATGCAAAACTTCACGATGCTGAGTAATAAGGCTTAAAAGTGAAAAGGGCGGTTTTGAACCGCCCTTTTTTTTATTAAAAAATGGTGAATCTTACTTGTTCCGTGTTTTAAATTCACAGCCGATTTCGTTCATGGTGGTGTAAAAGGTGGGGAAGGACATATCGCAACATTCTGCGTCGTGTACCTTTACGGTACCTTTGTTCAATCCCAGCCCCAATACGGAGAGAGCCATGGCAACTCGGTGATCACCATAACCGTGGACCGTTCCTCCGTGGAGGGGAAATCCCGGTGCGGCTTTATTTGCACCGTGGATGATGAGAGAATCTTGGGTTTCGGTAACCTTTGCACCCAGTTCTGAAAGTTCCTTGGCCATAATGACAATTCGGTCCGTTTCCTTGTGGCGACAGACGCCGATGTCTTCAATGACCATTTCGCCTTCGGCAAAACAGGCCGCCACGGAAAGAGCAGGGACGGCATCGGGATAGTTGGAACAATTTACTCGAATGCCGTGGAGCACCCCCTTGTTGGGCAGTCGAGATTTGTTGCCTCCGCGGACTATTAAATGACCGGTTTGTCTTTCCGGATCGTCTTCTATCAGTTCAATGTCGGCACCCATTTCTTTCAAAATCTCAACGATTTGGGCATCTCCCTGGCTCTTGGATGTATCCACCTTGTTGATGGTGATTGTACTGTTGGTAATCAAGGCGGCCACAATGGGGAATGCGGCACTTTCCCAGTCCGAGGGCATTATCCGCTCGAATGCGGGATAATTCATGGGACCGGAAACGGTAATTCGCTTAAAGTCTTTGGAAATATTGATGGGAATACCCAAATCCCGCATCCAAAGTTCGGTCATTGTAAGGAAAGGCGTTTCTTTCGGATTACGAAGAATGAACTCGGTTTTTCCGGGGAGCAATGATGCGGCAATGAGAAGTCCGGTAATTGATTGGGAGAGAATTCCGTCTGTAACAACGATTCCGCTTTTGGCAGGCCCTTTAACCATAATGGGCGGCGCATTCACATTGGGGCGTGAAATAATGGTTTCGCAACCCATTTGTTGCAAGGCATCCAAAAGGTGGGTAACAGGTCGGTGACGAATGGATTCATCTCCGGTTACAATGGACCAACCATTCATTGTGGCACAAATTGGTGTCAAAAAGTACAGAACGGAACCGGAATTGCCCACGTCAATTACGTTTTCGGGCAGATGAAGCCGCGTTCCCGCACCATGGATAATCCACAAGCCGTCTTTCATTTCGTAGTCGGCACCGATTTCCTTTATTGCCGTTAATGCCGCGATGCAGTCCGCGCTGGTTAGGGGATTGTGAATGTAGGATGTTCCGGTGGCAAGGGCACCAAAAACACAGGCACGAATCGTGTGGCTTTTCGAGCCGGGGATTGTAAGTGTGCCTGACAAATCTTTCGGAGAAGAAATTGCAATCATGGTATCATTCCTCCATAAAACTTTGTATATTTATTCTTTCGTTTTCGTTGGTTCCCGTTACAACAAACCAAGATGAATCACCGGAGATCCAATATTTGTTGAAAACATCCAAAACGTTGGTGTCCGTTACTTGGCGAATTTTGTTTTGCAGGTCGCTGAAATAATGCATTTCATTATCGTACAACAAAATTCCCGTGGCAATGGCGTTTGCTTGGCCTGCCGATGTTTCCAAGTCGGAAAAAACGGAATTTATGCGGGAATTTTTGTATCCGTTTAAGGCCTCTTGAAGTGGCATCAGTTTAAATGAAGAATTTTCTTGATCCTTGTCCGCAATTACATTTCCGGATTGGAGAATTTGCTGGGCTTCTTTGTAGTATTGGGGAATTTCGTTGGGGCTGGAAGCCATGTAGGAATAGATTAGTCCGTAGGGTGCTCGCGACAGGATAAAAGATGAGTAAACGGAATAGCAGGCGCCGTATTTTTCCCGTACAACGTTGAAAAGTATTTCTGAAAAAATGTCTGCGGTGATGTCGGCAGGAATTTTTTCCGGGGAATTTAAGTCCGGTGCGGAAATCATTTTGGTTAAAAAAGCGGTGTTGGCGGAGGCATCGCAGGAATTTATGAAAAAATTGCCGTCAACAGTGGCCTGGGGAATTGTCATTTCCGGAACATCTATGGCAGGTAAGGAGGAAAGGGAATAATCCATGCTGGTCAAAATCATCTCTTTGTTGAAATTTCCGGTTACAATTACGGAAATTCGTTTGGCATTCAATATTTCGTCATGGATTTTTCGCAGGTAAACAATTCCGCCCTCCCGCAATGTGCTAACAAAATCCGGATGGGTATAATCTCCTTCATAAAAGGGATGATCCTGGTATGCGTGATTTTTCACATCGGAAAGGAGCAGGGAAAATGGTGTGTTTAATGTGCTGTGTATGCCATGTTCCGTTTCCAAAAGGCATCGTTCCAACTGTTCGTCGTTAAAACTGGGATTCAAAAATCCGTCCAACAACATGGGAACGAGAATGTCAGCCTGGTGAGACAGGCAAGAAAGGGTTAAAACCCCACCGTTTTGGTTTACGCTTCCGGAAAAAGCGGCCTGGTTTTCATATAAAAGGGCCTGAATTTCATCGTAGGAAAACTCACCCGATCCGGACGTGAGTGTTTTGAATAGCAAAGAAAGATAATCACCGGATTCGAAGCTCTTTCGAAAACCTTTCACCAATATTTTTATGGTAAGAGTGGATGAATGTTCGTCCTTTTTGAAAATGATTGGAATTCCGTTTTTCAAAACTTCCTTTGAAAAACCTTTGTTGGTGTCATTGTTGTTGCAAGAAAAAAGGAAAAAAACAAAAAGGAAATACAATATTTTTTTCATAACTCATTCTCCGCGGTGTGGTAAAAGGCATTTTCCGCAGTGATTTCGGAAAATCCCATGGCGTCGAAATTCGCTTTTCCGGTTTCGTACACGGAAGGATGCACCCTCACCATGATTAAGGGCTTTTTTCGTACCAAATAGGTGTTCAATAAATTTTGAATGTCCAAATAGGTTACTTTCTGCATATTTGAGGCGTAGGAAAAGAAATAATCCTCGGATGCAGACGCCCACCAAAATCGTAATTCACTTAAAAAGTCGCGAGCCGTTTCTCTGGAATACATTCCGGTGTCCAAAATCCGCTGAAAAACCATTTGGAATTGCTCATCAGTAAAATAGACATCGGATGTGGCGATGGTGCTGAAAGTTTTTTGCAAATGGTTGCCAAAATCAATTATACGTTGAGGCAAATCCACATCGATTTTGGACATCGTTGCGGAAAAAACAAATTGGCCGGATTGTCGGTAAGTGGCATAATAGGATGAAATATGATCCGGATCCAGAATGCCGAAATTTTGATTGTTCAAAAGGGTGTTTTTGTATTCTCCGAAGGGATTTGCCAAAAGTTCGCAAAACACATCGGAGGCATAGGTGGACTGAACGTCATAATCTGTGTCGGGACCACGGAAAAACACGCTCACGGCCGCAAGGGACGGGGAAATTTTCGGGTCTGCCTGTACCAAGTATCGAGGTTGCTTCAAGGGATTTCTGTCAAATTGAGGTGGCGGTGTGGCAAAGGGATCATCCGCCGGTTGCCAGTCTCCAAAAATTTCGTTGACCATTTTGAATATTTTTTTGTGATCCACGTCTCCACCGATGAAAAGTGCTGTGTTGTTTGGGACGTAGTATTTATTTTTTATTTCAAGAAGTTGGGCCAAGGTTGCGTTTTGGATTGTTTCCGGGGTTCCGCCGGGATCCAGTCGATGGGTGTGTTCCGGAAACAAATTCTTTTGCAGGGCGGCGTGGAAAATGGCCGATGTATCGGCGTTGCGTCCTTCAATTTCCGAAACAACAACCTTTTTTTCGTTTTCGAATTCTCGGGGATTCAAAAGGGGCGTTCGAATTGCGGCGGACCAAAATTCGATTCCCTGATACACCAAGTCGGAGGGCACCGTAAAGTAATAATTTACGAATTCGGTTCCGGTGGAGCCGTTCCATTCCGTTACGCCCAAGTCATTTATTGCCCGTTGCACCGCCGCCGCAGTGGGAAATTTTTCGTTTCCCTTAAACATGAGATGTTCGTAAAGGTGAAAAAGGCCGGCATTTTCTTTGGTTTGGGCAATTCCGCCACCTTTTACGGCAATTTCGATATAGGCCAAGGGGACGGTGTCCTTCTCCATAATAAACAGGGTTAATCCGTTGTCCAGTTTTGCGGTGTACAATGAGGGAATGGATGTTTTGTAAGTTTCGCAGGAAAAGAGAAATACAAGGGATGAGAAAATAAAAAATTTTGCCATTGCAGATGGAAAGTTTATTTTATTGTCCATTTCGTGTTCCTTAAAACCACTTTGTCAGCGGGAATAACCAAAACGCGGCCGTCCTCGGCGGTGAGTTTAATGGTGCGTGTCATGGTGTTTAATTCGAAAACTCGAAAGGTTGTTCCGTCGTGGAAGATTTTCGTGCCTTCCGGAGGCAGTGTGCGACGAATTTCACAGTAGGATTCATGCTCAAAGGCCAAACAACATAAAAGGCGGCCACATTGTCCCGAAATCTTCAACGTATTCAGCGACATATTTTGATCTTTGGCCATTCGGATGGAAACGGGACTTAACTTGTCGGAAACTCCGTGGCAACAAAAAATTCTGCCACATGGTCCGAGACCACCGGTAATGCGAGCCTCGTCACGAACACCAACCTGTCGCAACTCTATTCGCATTTTAAACACGGAAACCAAATCCTTAACCAAATCCCGAAAGTCCACTCTGTTGTCCGCACTGAAAAAGAAAACCACCTTAGGTTCATCCAAAAGATAGTGGGCGGAAATCAACTTCATGTCCAAGTTATGCTTTTCCACCTTTTCCGTGAAAACTTCCAAAGCGAAAGCCTCTTTTTTCATCAGCTCTTCCGCCTTTTTCATATCGGCCTCGGTGGCTTTCCGAATCACCTGCACAACCTGATCCGGTGTTATACCTATGGGCGTCTTTACTTCGCCTAAAATTTTCGCCAAATCCTTTCCGAAACGAGTCATTAAAATTACGTTGTCACCCTTTTGTACTGACATATCGTCGGGAACGGTAACATAAAGGGTTTCGTGGGAATAGTCCAAAACGGCCTTAAAAAGTTTTTCGGGGAAAACAAAGTCCTCGCTTTTTTGTATTGGCTCAAAATTTTCCCCATCCTGTAATAGGGATAAATCCTCTTCGCTTTCCAATTCATTTCCAAAAACATCGCTCACGGTTATATCCTTTTATTAGAATTAAGCAAGTAAGTTCACCACCAAACCGGTAATTTCGTCAACTCTGGCAACGAGGGAAATTTCCCGTTTTTGGTTGAATAAAATGTCCGATGCCAATCGGTCCAATTTAGAATTTATGACCTCAATGGTATAAAGGGGAGGGGGCTTCACTCCGTTTTTTTGGGCACGGGCCTTCTCCGAAAGGCTGTAAGCATTTTTTGATACAAAGGCAATGAAGCTGCCCACCGCTTTTTTATAGGCTTCCACATTTTCCGGCACGGGATGCTGCTTTAAGTCATCGGCTGCCGTCATTAGGGTGTCTTGAAGAACTTCCAGGGCGCTGTCAAAGGGAAGATTTTCCACATTGGATAAATTCACCAGGGGAGGTTCCTTTTCCTCTTCCGCTTCTTTCAAAAGTTGACTGAACACGCTTTGGGGAGTCTTGGAGGTCTTTTCGTTTTTTTTCAACTGATTTTGGGCAGCTTGCGTTCCGGCCAAAATGTATTGGGTGGTATTTACAGAATCAAGCATGGCCACCTCATCGGTACATGGATTTTTTAATCGCTTGCTTCTGTGCGTTTTGTGTTTTAGCGTTTAAAAAATCGTCATCGGATTTTAGTCGGTTACATTGACCGTTCAAAAGCACATCGTTATCCACCGAGAGATGCTTTGTTTCAATATTGCCGAAAACAACGGCGGTTTCGAATAAATCGGTACGTTCCTTGGCGATGATATTACCTTCCACAATTCCGCCCACGGAAGCCGCTTCCGCCACAATGTCGCCCTTAATCCTGGCGAATTGACCCACTTGAACCCAGCCTTCGGCCTCAATGCTGCCGTATAGGTCTCCTTCAATGCGGATGCTTCCTGCAATTTTGAGATCGCCGGTAACGGATGTGCCTTCTCCGATTATGGTGTTGACGGATGCAAAGCCGGTGTTTTTCATCGGTCACTCTTTGTGGCCACCAAGTTCAGGTACTTAGCCGGATCGACAATTTCGGAGCCAATGTGGATTTCGTAGTGAAGATGGGGGCCGGTGGAAATTCCCGTATTTCCGATGGCACCGATTATATCACCTTGGGAAACAAACTGGCCCTTATGCACATATGTGGCACTCATGTGAGCATAACGTGTATAAAAACCGTGTTTGTGTTTAACAATAACGTATTTTCCGAAGCCGGAGTCGTAGCCTATGGTTACAACCTGGCCCGCCGCCGTTGACACAATGGGGTCGCCGGAACGGTATGTGGAAAAGTCCATTCCCTTATGAATGTACCATTGGCCCGTAATGGGGTGAATGGCACGGCCGTATGGGAAAGAAATGTGACCGATCCCTCCTTTCAAAGGCCAAATACTGGGAATGTCGGAAAAGAGAGAACCTTGGGTTTCCAAAAGTTTTCCTATTTGCTCCACCGGCTCAATGGCGGAATCCAAATAGGCTGTGAGCATTTTCAATTCGGCAACTTCTCTGGAAGAACCTTGGGCAATTTCCTGTGCTCCGAAGAGAGCGGATAAATCGCCGTTTTGCAAATTCTGATTTTGAGTTGTGGGTTTTTCCAATCCCACAACGGACAAGGTTTCGGAAAGAGACTCTTTGAATTTCTTTGCGCTGTTCAAAAGGTTTGTGCTTTCGGAGCGAAGTTCGTCAAAACTGGCACGGGTGTCGATGTTTTCCTTGGTCAGTCGGGCAAGTTCCACATTGGATGCGGCATTTTTGTGACCGAACCATACAAAGAAAACAACCATTCCCACCGCAAAAATCCCCACTAACAACACGGAAAAAACAGAAGTTTGGAAGTT
>JAFNZQ010000237.1 GCA_017382775.1 Spirochaetaceae bacterium | reverse complement strand
ATATGGGTTAACTCATGGCCCATAATCTTGTACACCATTGTTAGATTGCCCATAAAGTATGAGTCAGAAGCGTAAAAACAAAGAGATTCATTGGAACCATTGGAGGAGTCATAATATCCATTCGGATCAAAGACAGAATAATCTTTGGAAGAGAAATAACCCATAGTGGTGCCTCGAGGTATGTCCAAGGCATTTCCGAGACATCCGACAAAAATATTGATTTTTTTGTCAACCATATCCACGGGATTTAGATTGGCATCCAGCATTTTGTATACGGGCTCTCCCATGGCAGAGGAGACGGCATGGAAAAGTAGATCAAAGGTTTCTGCAGTCATTCGAGCTCTGTCTGCAATGTCTTCCGCACTTCTACCCTCGCTAACATAGAATTCTTCACTTCCACCGTTAATATAGATTTGATACAATTCTTCTTCAATATAGATACGGCAAATTTTGCTATCGACCTTCATATTTCTGCATTTAATAGGTTTGTACTTCGCGTAGGATTCGCTTGAATCCTTGCGAGGCATATAGAAATCTCGAAAGTCGGCATTATCCAACTCTTCGGAAGAGAGGGATTGGCGTTCAGGTACGGAAGTTGTGTTGCTGTAAACCTTTGAGTACACCGGACCGTTGGTTGTTTTATCGCCATTAAATGGAAGGAAGTCCAAATATCGTCGGGGATCAACTCGCTCACCGGAATCTCCGATGACGCCGACTTTTGAGGTTTTCACGGAAGATTGAGAAATCGTATTTAGGGACAAATCCGGTGGAGCATCCGGTTTCCCAAAATTTGCGAAATTGATTACCGATGTATCCGTTATCTGTTTTCCCTCTCCCACTGAAACATTCTGCGTCACCACAAATACATCACTGTCGATTAGGGATTCCCCCTCAACAGATTTTTTGGGAAGGGAATCTTTCGATTCCGTTGCTTCACCGAAATTTTCCGTTGCTTCACCGAGATTTGATTCGCCGAGGGGATCTTCACTGAGATTTATATTAATACGAAAAACATCTCTGCATGAGAAAAACGAAAATATAATCAAAAGTAAAAAACACGTTTCATTCTTACTCCTAAAATACAGCAAAAAATATTTCATCACGTAGATAGAATCCCACATTTATGAAATACACTATCGTTTTATTTTACCATGTAAAATAGACTTTGTCAAGTATTTTACGGAAAAGGTTTGAATTTTTTTAACAAAATTTCTTGATGAATTTTCCCGGACTTCCACTGTAAAAATACGGAATTGACATTTTTGTAAAATTGTGGTATAATAATTCGTGATGTGATTCCGAGTTGTTGTCATTTTGACAAGGCCGTGAGGAGGTAATATGGACAAAAATATTTCTGCCCTTTTTACTGATTTTTATGAATTGACCATGGCACAGGGGTTTTGGAAGAGGGGAATGGATTCTCCTGTGGTGTTTGATATGTTCTTTCGTCGACACCCTTTCGACAGTGGCTTTTCCGTTTTTTGCGGTTCCGAAGATTTTTTCACTCTGTTGGAAAATTTCCGTTTTTCCGAAGATGATTTGAATTTTTTACGCACGACGGGAATTTTCGAAGAAGGCTTTTTATCCTATCTGCGAGATTGGAAGTTCTCCGGCGATATTTATGCCATGGCGGAGGGAACAATCGTATTTCCCAACGAACCCTTATTACGCATTCACGGAAATTTAATCGAGGCGCAAATCATCGAAGGTTTTTTGCTCAATACAGTGAATTTTCAAAGTTTAATCGCCACAAAAACCGCCCGCGTATATTTGGCTTCAAAAAAAGGTCGCATTATGGAATTTGGACTGCGACGGGCTCAAGGATATAACGGTGCCATGAGTGCCACTCGGGCAGCCTTTATAGGCGGTGCGGCAGGAACCAGCAACACCTTGGGAGGAAAAAGCCTGGGAATTCCCGTTATGGGGACCATCGCCCATTCCTGGATAATGTCCTTTCCCTCCGAAAGGGAAGCCTTTGATGCCTATGCCGAAATATATCCCCAAAATTCCATATTCCTTCTTGACACCTACAACACATTGGGTAGCGGCATTCAGAGTGCCATCGAGGCGGGGAAAAAACTAATGGAAAAGGGCTACAACTTCGGTGTTAGGCTGGATTCGGGAGACATCCAGTACCTTTCATGCGAGGTGAGACGAAAATTGGATGAAGCCGGTTGTTTCGATGCAAAAATTTCCGTAAGCAATGACTTGGATGAAGAGATTATCGCATCCCTTATTGAACACGGTGCACCCATTGACAGTTGGGGCGTGGGAACTCACATGGTAACCGGAGGCAACGATGCAGCCTTTACCGGTGTGTATAAATTGGCATGGCGACATCCCACGGACGGCGACGAAATTAACGTTATGAAAATTTCCGACAACCCGGCCAAAACCACAAATCCGGGAATCAAACAGGTTTACCGCCTGTTCAATGAGGACGGAACCGCAAAGGCGGACGTAATCGCTGTGGTGGACGAAGAAATTCCTACGAATGAGGAGGGAACCTTTTTTCATCCCGATGGCGGTTATCGACAATTTTCATTCAGCCCGGCAAAGGTTGTGCCATTGTTGGAGAAACGTATCGAAAAGGGCAAAAGATGCGTGGATGCCAATCTTTCCGACCATGAGCGAATGATAAAAAGCCGTAAAAATATGGAAGAACAATTGGACCTTTTCCATCAATCCTTTAAGCGGCTTTTAAATCCCCATGTCTACAAAGTTTCCCTTACGGAAAAATTAAGCGAGCTTAAAAAAAGTTTGATTTTGCCCCATCTGTAAAGGCTAAAAGTCTTCATCCTCACTTTCGGATGCAGCCTCCGTTTCCGCCGTCAAGTTTTCTTGAAAAATAAGGTTGGTGAATAATTTTCCGTCTTCCACGAAAAGGGAAAATTCACGATTATAGGTCGGGCTTTCAAAGTGAAGAATCAGACCGTT
>JAFNZQ010000236.1 GCA_017382775.1 Spirochaetaceae bacterium | reverse complement strand
ACACATTCCATAGCCCGACTTGTGTCAATACCCACGAGCCAGCATTCACCACCATCGGAGGTGTTGCCGGCCACTTCGTTAATTTTAAAATAGTTGGGAACGATGGAAATTTCACAGGTTGAAGGCGACTGGTCGTTTTCCGTGTTCACCGTTACCTTTGTTGTAACAAAATACAAAGGTTTCTCCGCCGCTTTCAAACAGACGCTGTATACAAGGCTGGTATCGGTGCATTCACTTTCAATCAGTTTCGGTTCCCCGTCAAAAACCGCCACGTCTTCGTTGGAGATTGACCATTTCAGTGGCGGAGGATTTTCGCTGTTACCGGTGAAATAAGTACATTTCAGATACATCTTGTCCACAAAGGTTGCGGAGGTGAGGTGCAGATTGGCCATAATTCCGTTGTCGTTATCGAAATTTCCGTAAATGACAATATCCGCACTGGGCATTATAAAGGTACTTCCGGGGATCAGAACACGGTTTTTTCCAATCACGTAATACAGAGAGCCTCGTCGCAAAGAATAATCTTGGTTGGGCTTTATTATGAGGTTTACGGTTTCTCCCACGGAAAACATGGATTTGTTGACTTTGATTTCACCGCCGGTAATACCCGAATGAACGGTTACGGTATGAAAATGCTGTGAGTTGACAAAATTCGTGCAGGAAAGGGCAAATAGGGAGAATATAGAGCAAAGACATAAAAAAGCAAACAAACGTCCTTTTTGCAATTTCAACATAAAAACCTCCGAAAACGTATGGGGTAGTACTTGTGAGAAGAAAAAACACCAATACTACCTATCGGCAAAAAAAACTACAATGATTAAAATATTTTTGAAACTTTTTTTATGTTACTTTTATGTTATGAGAATACACATATAATATATACCGGTTTTTAAAAAATGTCAAGGGGAAAAGGCTTTTTTTGCTTTTTTTTTTTGTTTTTTTCAACTTTTTTTTAAGTGTTTTTCCGGTGATGAAACCTTGCTGATTTCTTGGCAATCGGAATTGTTTCTGTGCAT
Organism: Spirochaetaceae bacterium; assembly: GCA_017382775.1. GTDB lineage: Bacteria > Spirochaetota > Spirochaetia > Treponematales > Treponemataceae > RGIG268. Next base: position 5,583 of record JAFNZQ010000236.1, on the reverse strand, counting down.
TCTTCTTTAATAATGAATTGAAAGTTTTGCTGTTGTTGATTTTTTTTTGATTTAACGACGACGGAAGATTTGGAGTTTATTTTACAATGCAACAGATTTTGGAAAAGTTTTACGGTCCGTATTCGAAAACGGTGAATTTTCCCCTTTCCGGCAAACTTTCCAATGCAGCTTTCACGGACAAAAAGTCCGTTTTGGAAATAATTTTCAATTCATCATCGTAGGAAATCGGTGGCAATTTCAGCAAATGTCTTCGTGCCAAACGCTTCATTGCGCTTTCCGATTCGTCGGATAAAATGGTTTCTTCACCGATCACATGGGCCATGGCCGCGGAAAACTCCCTTTCCGTTAGGCTTTCCGGCGTAAAAGCCTTTAATTCGGCCTTTATTATGTCCAGTACCTTTCGGGCATTTTTTTTGTCATAGCCGGCGTAGCAGCTCCACATTATAACGTCTTCGAAGAGGCTTATTTGGGATGAAACATTATAGCAAAGTCCGGAATTTTCCCGCAGGGCTTGAAAAAGTCGGGAACTCATGGAATCGCCGATAATCGCGTTGAGAATTTGGGCGGATCGCAACTGTTCTTCCAGTTTTGAAGGCTCGTAAATGTCCATAGCCAACGGAATTGCACAAAAAATTTGGTTTTGAGCCGTCTTCGCCTTTTTTTTGAAACTTCCCTCATGCCATAGGGCGGGGAAAAAGTCCTTTTCCCGATTTTGCCGTGGAGATAAATTTTCGAAAAGGGAAAAATCCAAAAAATCGGTGTTCCCCGCAACAGAGATTAAAAATGGTGCTTTTTGAATTCTTTCTTCGTACCAGGCTTTTAACTCGTTGACGGAAATTTTTTTCACTTCGGACACGTCGCCTGCAATCAGTCGTCCCAGGGAAGAGTTGCCCCACAGGGCGGAAAAAAAACCGTCGGAAGCGGCCTCTTCCGGGTCATCGGCGGAAAGTAAAATTTCGTTTTCAATGACCGTTCTTTCCTTTTCGATTTCCTTTTCGTCGAATTGGGAATTTTCGATCATGTCAATCATGGTTTTTGCCGCTTCGGTGGCGAATTGTGCCGGAACGACGCAGAAAAGGCAGAGATTTTCCCTGTCCGTCCAGGCGTTGGCGTAACCGCCGATTTTGTCAAAATCGCAGGAAATTTCGTAGGCGGATTTGTTTTTTGTGCCTTTGAAAAGAAGATGTTCACAAAAATGGGTGATTCCTCCACAGGTTTCATCTTCATATCGAGAGCCTACCGAAAAGAAAAATCCGATGCTTACAGTTTTTAAGGAAGGCAAATTTTCCGCCACAAGAGAAAGGTTGTTCTTGTATTTCGTAGAAAAAATTTCCATATATTGTTTTCTTGACGGGAAGGCTTTTTCCATGTGTGTTTTCGCTGTCCCGTGTTCTGTGGAATTAAAATTTTGGATGCATTTTTTTTGTTCCCGAAAAGCACCCAACCAATTATATCATAAAATAATAGCATTGTCAAGGAAAAAAATTGGTTTTTTTAAAAAAATCCCTTGACATAAATTTGGTAAAATAGTAAGATATGTCAATATAAGGAGTTTATGATGAAGAAAATTTTATTTTTCGCCACAATGGCTGTTCTTCTCTTATCCGGATGTGCAAAAGAGGAAAAAGAAGCAGTCGCAGACACGGTTGAAGCCGAAGGTCCGTTCCATATCGGAATTGTAACCGGAACAGTTTCCCAATCCGAAGATGACTTGCGCGGTGCGGAAGAAATGATTAAACGCTACGGTTCCGTTAGCGACGGTGGTATGATTCAGCATATCACATATCCCGATGACTTTTCGAGCCAGATGGAGACAACAATTTCTCAGATTTTGGCCCTTGCCGATGATCCTCTTATGAAGGCCATTATTGTCAATCAGGCCGTTCCCGGAACAGCCGAAGCCTTTAAACGTGTTAAAGAAGTGCGTTCCGACATTTTGTGCTTTGCCGGTGAACCCCACGAAGATCCGCCCATTATCCAGGCGGATGCCGATTTTATCGTTAGTGCCGACTTTATTTCCCGCGGTTACACAATTCCCTGGGTGGCAAAACAGATGGGTGTAAAGAACTTTGTTCACATTTCTTTCCCCCGACATATGTCCTATGAAACATTGGGTCTTCGCCGCCTTATTATGGAAGAAGCCTGTAAAGATTTGGGAATTAACTTCATTTTCGAAACCGCTCCCGACCCCACAACCGATGTTGGTACAGCCGGTGCTCAGCAGTTCATTTTGGAGAAAGTACCTCAGTGGGTTGAAAAATACGGTCCCGAAACCGTGTTCTTCTGCACAAACGATGCACACACAGAGCCCTTGCTCAAACAGCTTGCCGAATTCGGCGGTTACTTCGTTGAAGCCGATCTTCCTTCTCCCCTCATGGGATATCCCGGAGCTTTCGGTATTGATTTGACCGCAGAAGCAGGTAACTTCCCCGCAATCCTTAAAAAGGTTGAAGAGGTTGTTGTGGGTAAAGGTGCCACCGGCCGTTTCGGTACCTGGGCCTATTCCTACGGATTTTCCGTATCTGCCGGTTTGGCTGAATTTGCCAAGAAAATTATCGAAGGCGAAATGACCCTCGAGGACACAGACGGTTTCTATTCCTGCCTCGGTGAATTTACACCCGGTGCAAAATGGAATGGCGGTAACTTCATTAACGCCACCACCGGTGTTCGTGCTCGAAATCACTTCTTGATTTACATGGATACCTACATCATGGGTCAGGGTTATATGTCCGCAACCGAACAGGTTGTTCCCGAAAAATACTACAGTATCAAATTTACCAACTAATATGAATGTGCTGTCCTCCGAAATGGGGGACAGCCTTTGTTCTGTCGTGAAATTCCGTCCATTAGATTTCCTTTTCATAGTCTTAACGATTTTTGCCGTTGGCCTTTGTTGTTACAACCTTTTTCGCAGTCAAAATGGCAATCCGGTTTTGTCCGTGCAAAGCGGTAAGGAAAAATGGATTTATCCCTTAAATGAAAATCGAGAATTTTCCGTGAAAGGCATTTTGGGGGAAACAAAGGTGGTTATAGAAAATGGCGCCGCCTTTTTTGCAGCCTCTCCCTGTGAAAACAAAACCTGTTTGGCAGGAGGAAAAATCGCAACCCACGGTATGTGGATAGCCTGTTTGCCCAACGGCGTTTTCGCCATGGTGGAAGGATCCGAGGATTCTTCCCAAGTTGATGCCCTGTCATTTTAGTTCAGTGAGGAAATAAAATTCGCGGCAGTTATGGCGGCGGCCAAAGCGTCCGCAGCATGATCCGGCTTCGGAATGTCCTTCATTCCCAATAAAATTCGAATATTTTGTTGAACCAACTCTTTTCCTGCGTTTCCCGTACCGGTTACGGAAAGTTTTATGGTATTGGGTTTAAACTGTTTGCAGGGAATGTTCGCCTTGAAAAAACAAAGTTGTATCACACCTCTGGCTTCGGCCACGGCGAAGGCGCTGGAAACGTTTTTTGCAAAAAACAATTCTTCCATTGAGGCCTCGGTGGGGGAATAAAGTTTCGTCAAGCGACATACTTCGTTGTAAATATGGCCGAGACGAAGGCCGTGTTCCGATTTTGGGGACGTTTCGATTACGCCATGGGCAATGTAACGAAAATGGTTGTCGAAATAATCCACAACACCCCAACCCGTTGAAGCAAAGCCGGGGTCGATTCCCATTATGCGTCTGAAACTTTTTTGATTATCATCGCTGCGAGCTCCAAAGGATTTGGAGCCCGGAAGCAGGGAAAATCCGCCGTCGGGCAAATCTTCCCCGGTAAAATGAGGAATCACTCCTCGCCTTCGTATCCTTCGGGATATTCAACGTTGGTGTAAACGTTTTGAACATCGTCGTCTTCTTCCAACTTGGCGGTGAGTTTGTCGCATTTTTTGGCTGTTTCAGCATCCACTTCTTGGTATGTGGAAGGAACCATGGAAATGCTGGCGGAAAGGGATTCGAAACCTTTTTCTTGCAAAGCTTCCAAGCAGCCGTCAAACTCGGAGGGTTCGGTGGTAACGGTGATAACGCCGTCTTCGTTTACCACGTCTTCAGCTCCGTTTTCCAAGGCTACATCCATGATTTCCTCTTCGGAAACGGATTCGGCATCGTATTCGATTACGCCCTTTCGTGTGAAAAGACGGGCAACGGAATTGGATGCGCCCAAGTTGCCGCCGGTTTTGTTGAAAATGTTGCGAACGTTGGCTGCGGCACGGTTTTTGTTGTCGGTAAGGACTTCAACCAAGATGGCCACACCGCCGGGACCGAAACCTTCGTATGTCAATTCTTCGAAAACTGCGGCACCCAATTCGCCGGTTCCCTTTTTGATTGCTCGCTCAATGTTGTCTTTGGGCATGTTTGCGGCACGGGCTTTCAAAATAGCCGTTCGCAATCTGGGGTTGGAATCGGGAGATCCGCCACCCATTCTTGCCGCAATGGAAATTTCCTTGATGAATTTTGTAAAAAGCTGACCTCGTTTTGCGTCAGCCGCACCTTTTGCGTGCTTTATGGTTGCCCACTTACTATGTCCGGACATAAAAAACTCCTGTTAAAATTTTCTTCATTTTATCATACCGCGAAAAAAAAATCAATGGGATTTACAAAAAAAAGCGAAATTTTTTTTATTTTTTTCCCGCCATTCCTCTGTTTGTGTGAAAATCCACGGATTTCCTCCTTTGTTTTTCCGGGAAGATGCCCTGTTTGCGAAAGGGCAAAATCCCCGCTTTTTCGATGAAAGAAAAAATAAATTTCATATTTCGGCAAATATTGCTTGACAGAAAAAAAAGATTATGGTAAAATATTGCGTATGGATTTTTTGGTTTCAAAATGCAAAAAAATCGTTATTGTGGCGATTTTTCTTGCTTGTTTTCCTTGTTTTTCTCAGGAAATAATGACTGCGGCAACTTTTTTTCAATCCGTGTCGGAAAAATACGGTACTTTAACGGATTTTGAAGCCACAATGCACATGTCCATCGGTGACGATTCCATGTCGGCACGAATGTCATTTAAGCGCCCCAACTTGTTGCGACTGGATTTTTCCGATCCCGAAACTCAAACCATAGTTTTCAACGGGGAAACTCTTACAATTTATTTGCCACAGCATCGTACAATTTTGAATCAAACCGTGGAAAAATCCGGCGGTTCCGGTGGAATGTCCCTGGCCACACCGCAAGGCCTTGTTCTCATGAGTCGATACTACACAATCGCTTATGAAGTGGGGCAGGATCCAATTCCTTTGGAAGAAGGTAGCGAAGAGCAAGTTATAAAATTGGTTTTAACGCGACGAACCCGTTCAGAGAGTTTCCGTTCCATGGTTGTTTCGGTTACTCCCGCTTCGAAAATGATTCGTCGCATTGTTGCAGAAGCCACCGACGGCAGAAAGCACGTTTACAATTTTTCAAACTACAAGCTTAATTCCGGAATTCCGGATATGCGTTTTGTCTACGATGCTCCTGCTTCGGCTAATAATTACAATAATTTTTTGTCAACGAATTAGGGTGGAATTTGGTGGTTTTTGAAAGAAAAATTCTGTTTCCCCAATGGGTTGCATCAATGTGAGGAACCGGAGTTTTGGCATCCTTTTTCGCGGCTTGGTTTT
>JAFNZQ010000235.1 GCA_017382775.1 Spirochaetaceae bacterium | reverse complement strand
GGAAAGCACTACTATGTGGCCCAGTTGGAACAGGAAGCCCTCAACAGCCGGTCCCAGACCCAGCAGGAGGAAGAGGAGGAGCGTTCTCCCTACATCAGTTTGGGTATGTGCTTTGCTCAAGAAACAGCTGCAGGAGGATCGGACTCTTCCAAGGAATCCGAAAGTAAGGTGGAGGTTGTAAAGACCGAACACAAAACCGGTGAAAAGCCTTGGGACGAGGTGTATTTTTCTCAAGAAAAGGGAAAATCACCCAACTTGAAAGCAGAATATACTCTCAGTGTCAATTATGTTCCTTATTCCCACGAAGCTCTTATGATTTACATTACCAATACAGACACTTTCGCTGAAAACGATTATCTTCAAGTGGTGCGAGAACGTGCCGCATTATTGGCAAAAGAAAAGGGATATTTCCATTTTTATTATCCAAAAACTCCGCGAATTAATGAGAAAAAAGACGGAACAACAACTTGTGCCGTGGAAGTTGTATTTTCCGTGGGAAATGGGAAACCGTTAAAATGACAGACACAGTAAAAAATTTACATCCTCTTGAGGTGAAAGTCCTTCTTCATTACGGTAAGGGAGAAGAGTTGTTTGCCGAAAAATTGCAGAAAGATTTGGACTACAAAGAAGGTCATGCCAACCAGGCTTTTTCCTGGCTTTCCGGCAAGGGACTTTTGGAATCTCTACGAAAGGAACATCACGTTTTTTTTGAATTGACGGATTTGGGAAAGGCTTATAACGAACAGGGGCTTCCCGAAAACCGCATCGTGGCACTTATCAAGGAGAAAGGCCCCAAGGCTCTTCCGGAAATTGCTGCGGAATTGCAGTTGGAAAACAAAGATGTGGGAAGTGCCTTCGGCCTTTTGAGCAAAGAGGGTGTCCTCGCCATGGACGGTGAAAAAAAGGCGATTTTGGCCAAGGACATTAAAATCCCCCGATTGGAATTGACCGCATCCTTAATTGCAAAGGCCGCAAATTCCGAAAATTTTCAAGTTGAAGAAAATTCTCTTTCCGATGAGGAAAAATCCGTCATTGCCGGTTTGGCAAAAAAACGTGGTGCATCCGATGCTCCTTTCAAAATAATTGAGCGTGACGTGGCCATTTACACCATAACCTCCGCGGGGTTGGCTGCAGCCAAGGCTGTGAAAGAGGCCGGGATTACGGGAAATGAAATCGGTTACCTCACTCCGAAGATGTTGGAAACCGGCCAATGGAAAGAAGGTACATTTCGTTCCTACAATGTGGGTGTGGCACCTGCTCGTTTGATACAGGGGCGTACCAATGCCTACGTCTCATTCTTGGAAGAGACCAAGGACAAGTTGGTGGCTTTGGGCTTCGAAGAGTTTGATGGTCCGCTGGTGGAAACGGAATTTTGGAACTGCGATGCCTTGTTCATGCCCCAGTTCCACGCAGCCCGCGACATTCACGATGCATACAAAGTGAAATATCCGGATCACGCCAAGTCCATTGAAGAACCGTTTTTAACCAATGTTTCTCAAACCCACAAAAACGGTGGCGACACCGGAAGTAGGGGATGGAACTACGATTTTAACGAGGAATTTACCCGACGCCTTTTGCTTCGAACCCAAGGTACGGTGTTGTCCGCCCATCAGTTGCATAAAGCAAAGGTTCCGGGGAAATATTTCGGAATAGCTCGCTGTTTCCGTTACGATAAGGTGGATGCCACCCATCTTTCCGATTTTTACCAAACGGAAGGCATTGTGGTGGGGGAAGACGTCAATTTGAAAACCCTTTTGGGGATG
>JAFNZQ010000234.1 GCA_017382775.1 Spirochaetaceae bacterium | reverse complement strand
TTTTTGGGGATTTAGGTTGGAAAGCGTTTTTTTTGAGATTCAGGCCCATTTTTGTTCTTTCAAGTTTGACGCTGATTTTTCCCTTGGGTGAAATGACAAAATCTGAAAGATTTTGGCGTTTAGGTCTTTGGTTCAAAAAGGTTTCGAGGCGGTCGGGGCAGAGCCCGGTACTATCTCCCCTAAAAAAAAACTGACTTTATAATGAAAGTTTTTAATTTTTACCTTATTTTTTCTTGCAAAAAAAGGATTTTTACAGTACACTTATATGAAAGGATTTTTTATGAACGATAAGACGATTTACATTTTGGATTCCTATGGATTGATTTACAGATGCTACTTTGCTTTCATTTCCCATCCATTGACAAATCCTGCCGGAGACAATGTTTCGGCAATTTTTGGTTTTTTCAGAAATTTCTTGAATTTTTACAAAAAAAATTCTCCCCAATATTTGGTTTGCGCCATGGATTCCAAAACCGTCACTTTTCGACATGAAATGTTTCCGGAATATAAAATCACCAGGGATAAAACTCCGGAGGATCTTCACTGCCAAATCGGAATTATTGAAGAAATTTTGGACGCCTTGGGAATTAAGGCTGTGCGACAAAACGGTTTCGAGGCTGATGACGTAATTGCCACTTTGGTTCATCGTTCAAAGGAGGAAAATTTTCAATCCGCGGTACTTTCCGCCGACAAAGACCTTTTGCAACTGGTGAAAGACGGAGAATGCTTTGTGATGAAGCCGGATAAATCCGACGGGTGGCGAATTATGACCTCTGCCGATGTTAAGGCGGACTGGATGGTGGAATCCCACCAAATTTTGGACTTTCTTTCCCTTATAGGCGACAAGGCCGACAACGTTCCGGGAGTGGCAGGCGTGGGAGAAAAAACGGCTGCGAAACTTTTGAACGAATTCGGCACTTTGGAAAACCTTTACGAAAACACCGAAAAATTAACCGGCGCCGTGGGACGAAAAATTTCCGACGGAAAGGATGCGGCATTTTTTTCCAAGAAACTTATTCAACTTTGCAACACCGTTCCTTTGGCGGAGCAACTTTCCGACTTTTACATTCCCCAACCGAATTTTGGTGCCGCCGCCGGGTTGCTGGAAAAATACGGCATTCCCTCTCTTGCGGCCGAATTTAGGCGGATGGCTTCCGCAGATGATGAAGCGGTCACTGATGTTGCGAAAAAACCTGTGGCAGAAATTCGGGCAACAATAATTACCAATGACCGAGAATTGGAAAATCTGGCAAAAGTTGCCTTCGATAAAGGGAAGATTTCCATGGTTCTTACACCTTCAAAAGAGGGAATGGGAATTTCCGTTGATGAAGAATCTTCATTTTTTCTGCCCTTTCCCACCGAGGAAGTTCTTTTGTGTGATGATTCTTTCGGTGTTTCCAATTCCGGACTTCGTGACTTTTTCCGACAGGTTTTTTCCCAAGAGAAAAACCTTGTCATAACCGATGACGGAAAATCCCTGTGGAAATTTTTGGCTGAAAGGGATTTTTTCCCCATTGCAGCCCAAATTCGGGATGAAACCCTTGCTTTTTGGCTTCTCAATTCCCACCGAGAAAGTTTTTCCTTGAAATTCATTGCCGGCGAAGTGTCCCATCACTTTGAAAATTTCGATTTTTCTCCGGAAAATTTTCAATTTGACAAGGCTGATTCGGAAAGTCATAAAACCGTTGCGGCAAATCAATCGAGGTTTCTTCTTCCATTGGATGACTATTTAATGAAGGAATTGGAAAGAAGAGAGTTGCAAGAATTGTATTTTTCCGTGGAATTGCCATTGATTCCCATTTTGGCGGAAATGGAATTAACGGGAATTCACATAAAAAAAGAAATTCTTGAAAGTCAAGGGGAATCTTTCAAAAATCGAATTGATGAAATACGGAAAGAAATTTTTTCCGAGGTTGGCCACGAGTTCAATATTGCATCGCCAAAGCAGTTGCAAACCGTTCTTTTTGAAGAAAGGAAACTTCCGGCCATAAAAAAGGTTAAAACCGGTTATTCCACGGACAATTCCGTTTTGGAAGAATTGTGTTCCATGGATGTTATTCCCGGTTTAGTGCTGGAATACAGGTCTTTTACCAAACTTCTTTCCACATATATTGAAGCTTTGCCAAAATCGGCGGACAAAAACGGTCGCATTCACACAACCTTTGTACAAACGGGAACGGCCACGGGACGGCTTTCCAGTCGGGATCCCAATTTGCAGAACATTCCCGTGCGAGAAGCGGAGGGACGGGCCATTCGTTCCGCCTTTGTCACCGAAGGGGGCAAAAGCCTTATTTCAGCCGATTATTCCCAAATCGAATTGGTTTTGTTGGCCCACCTTTCCGGCGACAAGGTTCTTTCCGCAGCCTTTAATTCCGGAAAGGACGTTCACCGTGCCACGGCTGCCTTGATTTTTAACATAGACGAAGGGCAGGTCACCGCGGAAATGCGACGAGTGGCGAAAACCATAAATTTCGGCGTCATGTACGGGATGAGTGCCTTCCGCCTGTCCAAGGAACTGAAAATCCCCAGAAACCAAGCGGACAGTTTCATCAAATCCTATTTTGAAACCTACAACGGCGTACGGGATTTTATTCAAAACACCATTCACGAGGCGGAAAAAACCGGAAAGGTGCAAACAATTTTCGGCAGGACACGGCTAATTCCCACCATATTGAGTAAGAACAAAAACGAAAAATCCGCCGCCGATCGCATTGCCGTGAACACTCCCATACAAGGTTCTGCCGCCGACATTGTGAAAATCGCCATGATTCGCCTGAAAAATCGCTTAAAAGACACCGATTGCAAAATGCTTTTGCAAGTTCACGACGAATTGATTTTCGAATGTGAAAAAGAAAAAGTTGGGGAATATTCGCAAATTATAAAGGAAGAAATGGAAACCGTTATTTCCCTTTCCGTTCCTTTAAAAGTCAGCGTGGAATGCGGAGATAACTGGGGAGATTTTCACTGATAACCGGGGAAATCCATGGATTTCCCCTTGACACTTTCCCGAATATGTGATAAAATCCCTTTATGGAGCGATTATCAACAAAAAACCAGTTTTTTTTGGGGCTTACCCTTTTTTCAATGTTTTTCGGTGCCGGAAATTTGATTTTTCCGCCCTTTTTGGGTTTTACCGCAGGAACAAACACTGTTTTAGCCTTCATCGGTTTTGCCATCAGTGCGGTGGGATTTCCCATTCTCAGTGTAATGGCCGTGGCGAAACACGGAAATTTACGCAACCTAACCGATAAGGCAGGAAAGTATTTTTCCCTAACCTTTACGATTTTGATTTATTTGGCAATCGGCCCCGGATTGGCCATTCCCAGAACGGGAAGTACATCCTTCGAAATTGCCATTGTTCCCTTTTTACCTTCCACGGCATCCGTAAAACTTTTTTCCATACTTTACTCCGTTTTATTTTTCGGAATTGCCCTTTTGTTTGCTTTGAAACCTTCAAAACTTGTGTCCACGATGGGGAAGCACCTGTCTCCGATTTTGCTTTTTCTGATTTTGGCCCTTTTCGTAGGCTGTATTTTCCGCGGAATTACCTTAAACTCCGGTGAACCCTACGACAGTTACGCCAATTTGCCGGTAATAAAAGGCTTTTTGGCCGGATATGACACCATGGACGCCATTGCCGGATTGGTTTTCGGAATAGTCATTGCCATCAACATAGGGGAATTGGGAATTACCGACAAAAATTCCGTTGTAAAATGTATTTTCAAAGCCGGCTATGTGGCCGCACCGATTTTTTTAATCATTTACGGAATTCTCACCTACATCGGATTTTTCGCCGCCACTCAATTTCCCGGAACCCAATTTGAAACGGGAGCCCAAATACTCAGTGCAGTGGCAAAGGATATTTTTGGAATTGTGGGAATGTTTGTGATAGCCATAATATTTTTTGTGGCCTGTCTCAATGTTTGCATCAGTCTTCTTTGTTGCTGTGCCAAATATTTTAACTCATTGCTTCCGAAAATTTCATACAATCGGTTTGTTTTCATTTTTGCTGTAATAAGTGCTGTAATCGAAAATGCAGGATTGGCCACCATACTGAAAATCTCCGTTCCCATTT
>JAFNZQ010000233.1 GCA_017382775.1 Spirochaetaceae bacterium | reverse complement strand
GCACATATTTTACGTAAAAATGCAAACCACACTTTGCTTTTATGTTTTCATAAAAAACTCATCGCCCCCACCGAAGCCACGAAAGCGAGCCACATCCTCACATCAAATTGATGGGATCCACATCAATTTCCGTATAGACATGGGTGGGGCTTCTGAAAGTGTTGAAAAAATAGGAACACAGACCTTGAATAGCGGTAATTTTAGGGGAGCGAAGAAGAATTTGAAAACGATAATTTTGAGCAATAACCGCCAAAGGACATTCCGCCGGCCCCAAAATTTCAACCCGGTCCCTAAGTTCAGGCTGTTTGGAAACCTCTCGTAACAAAATCGTAGCACAATCCATTGCCGCATTTTCCGCCAACTTACAATCCTTCGACCTAAAAACAATACGTATCAATCGTGAAAATGGGGGAAAGGACAGTAATTTTCGTTGACTCAATTCGTAGTCGTAAAAGGCCTCCACGCTGTGGCTTGCGGCCAATTTAATAACCGGCATTTCCGGCTTATAACTTTGAATAATCACCCGTCCGTCGGGTATAAAACGTCCGCTACGTCCCGAGGCCTGTACAATCAGGTTGAAAGTCCGTTCCGCCGCCCTAAAATCCGGCATTTGCAAACCGGTATCCCCATTGATAATCCCTACCAGCTGCACCTTTGGAAAATTAAGCCCCTTGGCCACCAGTTGTGTTCCCAAAAGAATGTCCGCATTCCCGGCCTTAAAATCCTCCAAAATCCCTTGCAAATCCATTTTGCTGCCCACCGTATCCGTGTCGGCCCGCAAAACCTTCATGTGGGGAAACTTCATTGCCAACTCACCTTCAATAAATTCCGTGCCGAAGCCGTAATATCCCACATCAAAGGAATTGCATTGGGGACATTGATTGGGTGGCGTCACGGAATAACCGCAATAATGGCATCGAAGTCTGTTTTCATTCTTATGATAGGTCATGGAAACGGAACAATTTTTGCATTTCAAATCGGCGCCACAGGTTTTGCAGGAAAAATAATGGGTAAATCCCCGCCTGTTCAAAAAAAGAACCGTCTGTTTCCCCTCACTTTTAGTTTGAAGAATCAACTCATAAAGTCGCTGGGAAATACTGCCGTCGCAATTTTCCTTGGCCAAATTGACAATTTCCACCGTGGGCAAGGTGCCACCGGAAAGGCGGCGGGATAGGGTATGCTTGCGGATTGTACCTGTGGTGAAAAAATGCCAAGCCTCCGCAGAAGGAGTAGCACTTCCCATAACCAAAGGGATTTTTCCCCGATTGGCACGATGCATTGCCACCTGTCTGGCATGATAACGAGGAGTACTTCCCGATTTATATGAAGAATCATGCTCCTCATCCATGATAATCAGCCCCAAATTCACCGCCGGAGCAAAAACACCGCTTCGAACACCCACCGTAATTTTAGCCTCATTTCGCAGAATCCGCTTCCACTGAGTAAGCTTTTGTGAAGGTGTAAGGGCGGAGTGGAGAACAGCCACACCCTCACCGAAACGTTTTTTCACCATCTCGATTAACTGATGTGTCAGTCCGATTTCCGGAACCAAGTAAATTACGTTTTTGCCGTCTTCGATTACTCGTTTTGCCAACTGCAAAAAAACCTCGGTTTTCCCCGAACCGGTCATACCGTAAAGGTATTCCAAATGGGAAGAGCCGTCCAAGGTCTTACCGTAAATTTCATCAACGGCCTTCTTCTGTTCTTCCGAAAGGGAAAAAGCCTCATCCGGGGTATCGGAATCGTAAAGAGACATGGAAAAAGTGGAAACTTCCCGCCTGCCCGAAGGAATCATCAATGATAAAGCCTCTCCGAAACTGCAAAGATAGTAGGATGATACCCAACGGGCCAATTCCACCAATTCTTCGGTAAAAACAGGCTCATCGTCTATTACACGCAAAACCGCCTTGATTTTACAGGCATCAAAGCCCAAGTCCGACGGTAAATCGGCGTAGGTTCTAAGGACAAAGGCCACCGTTTTTCTGCCGCGAAAATTTACCTGAACCCGTTTTCCCACTGAAACCTGCTGTGTTCCCTCATCGAAAGAGTAAGTATAAGTGGCAAAAACCGGCACATTAAGGGTAACTTCCGCAAACATTTATTGGGCAAACTCCCTGTATTCTGCCGAAATTTCCAAAAGGTGCTTCTTAAATGCTTTCAAATCCTGCCATGCCAACTTTTTCAAAGAAGTGCAGGCATTCAATTCTTGAGGACTAAAAGTAATCATTGACGGGATGTTGCAAAAATCGAATAAATAACCTTTCATCTGCCGTTTATCGTATCCCAATTCTTTCAAACCGGAATTCTTGCCGAAAAAAAGTATGCTTTGGGGTGGAATCCTCTTCAGGGCTGAAATGAGGATGTTTTGTCCCTCGGAAACTATGTCGGCGTCGACTATAAAGGCGTTTTTGTTGGGAAAAAGATTTATGGATGCCAGCATTTTGTCTTCCAAAATCAAATCTTCTTCTTCCGTGCATGGTGTTAAATTGATTACCGCCACAATGGGATTGCTCACCCCGGTTCCCAATTCCTT
>JAFNZQ010000232.1 GCA_017382775.1 Spirochaetaceae bacterium | reverse complement strand
TCTCAAGTTTATGTCAATGATAGTTATTATGGTGATGTTTACAGTGATACTGGAGTTGGCTGGGGCTGGCTTTTCCGGCCACGACTTGGTCGATGTCCGTTCCGACTATCGTAAAAATTCGAATAGTCGGATTTCCCGTTAGGAAAAAAAAATGTGGTTTCTCTCAAAAATCACTTGACTTTTTTTTTGTAATGTGGTATCATGACTAACATTATTATATTTATGGAAGGTTAATATGTTTTTATCTTTTTTACAAACTGCCGGTTCCGGTTCAATGATGGCTTCGTTAATGCCAATCTTTTTGATTTTTGTCGTTTTCTATTTGTTCATCATCCGTCCGCAAAACAAAAAACAAAAGGAAACCGAACGAATGATTTCGTCCCTTAAAAAAGGCGACAAGGTTATGACAATCGGCGGAATTTACGGTGTTGTTTCTTCCGCAAAGGATAAAACCGTTATTGTCAAAGTTGATGATAACTGCAAAATTGAATTCAGTAAAAGCGCCATTTCATCGGTGATACTTGACAAAAAAGCTGCCGAGGAAGCCGCTGCGGCTCAGAATAAGGGCGGACTTTTCTCCGGTTTGTTCGGAAAGAAAAAGGAAGAAAACAAAGACGTCGCCGCAGTTGCCGCTGATTCCGAGAAAAATACCGATTCCACAGAGGCAAAATCCGAGGAAGCGAAATCCGAAGAATCCGAAACAAAATCGGAGTAATTTGAAACCAAATCATTAAGGAACGTTTTACTAAGGAGACTTTATGAGCAAAATGAGCAAACGTTTTCGCTTTTTAATTGTTCTCGCGGTGCTCGCCCTGTGTTTCTATTGTCTTTGGCCATCCATTTCGTGGTATGTTAGGACGCCAAAGGAAATGCAACAGTTGGCTTTGAGCTCTCTCGAACATATCAAAGACTATTCGTTGGCAATGGCTCACGAGGATGTGTCGGAGTTGAAAGAATTGGCAAGAACCGACATGGACGGAGTTTTGCCCGAAAAATTTCAGCCCTTTATAAAATCGGCCAAGAAAAATCGCAAGGATTTGGGACAGGAAATTCCCGCCCAATGGACCGTGGGTGAATTTATCAAGTCTTTTCCCTCGGAATATGAACTTCAATCCGAAATTGAAGGCTCATACCGTGATGAAATCCTCAAGGCCAAAAACTACTACACCAATTCCGCAAAATTGGGGTTGGACTTGTCCGGTGGAATGAGCATCGTTGTTAAGGCCGATTTGGAAGCAGCCGCTTTGGCACAGAAAGAAGCCGCCACCGGTCAGAGTGACGCGGAGTTTCGTTCCTTAGCCATGGAGCAGGCCATCGAAAACCTCAGCGAGCGTGTGGACAAATTCGGATTAAGCGAGCCGGTTATTCGCAAACAGGGGGAAGATCGCATTTACATTGAAATTCCCGGTGCCGCCCAGGCTGACCGCATTAGCAGCATGATTATGGGCAAGGGCCTTTTGAATTTCCGCCTTGTGGACAGCGATGCCACCAAAAAATTTGCGGACTACTACAATAATAATCCCTCTACCACTTTCAATTCCGAAGGTGAACTCATCGATACTTCCGTTATCCCGGAAGATTGCGAGGCATTGGGTTACTATGTGAAAGATGAGTACGGTCTCGACGAGCGTAGCGGATATTTGGTTGTGAAAAAAGAAATCGCCTTGGACGGAAAGCACATAAAGTCCGCCGAAGTGGGTTCCGACAGAAACGGTAAACCCCAGGTGAATTTCATCCTTGATATGGAAGGAGCGGAAATCTTTGCCGATTTTACCTCCGCCAATGTGGGTAAAAATCTCGCCATCGTTTCCGATGACAAAATTAAGTCCAATGCCACAATCCGAACCGCAATTACCGGCGGTCAAGTTGCCATTGACGGATTTAGCTTGGATGAAGCCCAGAATTTGCAGAAAGTTTTGCAAACCGCATGGCTTAACGTGCCTTTATCCATCGAAAGCCAGCAGGTTATTGGTGCTTCCTTGGGTGAACAGGCTATCAGCCAAGGTATTCGGGCCATTGAGTTTGGTCTTTTAGCGGTAATGATTTTCATGCTTTTGTGGTATCACGGAGCCGGTGTCAACGCCGTTGTGGCTCAAGTTTTGAACCTTTATATAATGTTCAGTATTTTGTCGGCTTTCAATCTTACCCTTACATTACCCAGTATTGCAGGTATGATTTTGACAATCGGTATGGCCGTGGATGCCAACGTTATTATTTTCGAACGCATAAAAGAAGAGTTGCGGCTTGGTAAAGACAGGGCTTCGGCCATTTACGCCAGTTTCAAAAATGCCCATTGGACAATTATGGACTCTAACATAACCACATTTATTGCGGCAATGTTCCTTGTCCAGTTGGGTTCCGGCCCCATTCAAGGCTTTGCCGTTTCATTGGCCATCGGTGTTCTTTCATCGGTGTTTACAGCCTTGTTCGTTTCACATTTGATGTTCGACTTCAACACAGATGTTTTGAAACGCAATAAAATGAGCATAGGTTGGGGGATTAAGCAATGAAAAAAGTGATTCGATTTGACAAATTTTTTATCCCCGCTGTGGTTTTAAGTGGGCTTTTTATTGTCGCAGGTCTTGTAACTTTCGCCACTCGTGGCTTTAATTTGGGTTTGGATTTCAGTGCAGGTCTTATTGAAGAAGTAAGAATTGCATCTCCGGCCATTAATATTAAATATTCCGGAGCCGGAAATGCTGCCATTGAAGTTTCTCAAAACGAAATTGTTGTTATCCTCACCGGAGCCACAATCGAAAATTCATCCCATCACGTTTCCTTTGCGGAAAATAAAACCGTAAGTTCCGTTGCGGATGCCTTAAATAAAATCAACGGAATAGTTGCGGAGGTTGCTTCTTCCGGTGATTCCGACAGTTCGCGGCTGTTTTCCGATGTAAACTCCGGTTCCGCCTTGTCCGCAAGCACGGACTATCCCGTTTATGTAACCGCAAAAACGGAAAAGCCGGTCACTGTTGATTCCATTCAAGGTTTGTTGGCAAATGATTTCCCGGAAGTTGCTGTAAAACAAGTTGGCGATCCGGAACAGTTGACTTTCCAAGTTAAAATCCCCGATGACGGAACAGATCCCGCCATTAGCGAAACGGCACGTTCCAAAACCGCCGAAGCCTTGACAAAGGAATTTGGTGAAGGTAATTTTGCCATTACCAAGGCTGATTTTATCGGTGCTCAATTTTCCCGGTCTTTGATTGTCCAGGTTTTTATCCTGATTTTTGCTACCATCCTTTTGATTTGGGTTTATGCCACGATTCGCTTTAAGTGGGATTTTGCTTTGGGCTCAATTGTTGCCATAACCCATGACGTTCTCATAATGGTTTCTTTCTTGGCGTTTACCCAAATCGAAGTTGTTTCAATCATCATTGCGGCAATTCTTACCATTTTGGGATATTCAATTAACGACACCATTGTTGTTCTTGACCGAATTCGCGAAAATTCGAAAAACCCCAACTTGGATAATCACGACATAAAAACCATTATGAATTTGTCTCAAAGCGAAATGCTTTCCCGAACGATAATTACAACTGTGACAACCATGTTTGCGGTTTTGTCCCTGTTCATTTTCACATCCGGTTCCATGAAAGATTTTGCTTTGATCCTCATGGTCGGTATGATCAGCGGTGCCTATTCCACAATTTTCATTTCCAGTGCGGTTATCGTTTTTATTCGAGGACGCAAAGGGAAAAAAGGCTCTGTGGCTTCCAAGACAAAGACGAAAATCACTCGGGAAGAAACATCTTCCAAGGGCGATGAGAGTCACACAATAAACACTGAACAACCTTCACAATGGAAGTAATTCGCGCTGCCGTTTTAGGTTGTTGTGCGGGTGTTCAAAGTGCATTGCAAAAGGCGGAAAGTCTTCTTGAAAAAGGGGATTCTTCCGTCTTTTCTTTCGGCCCACTAATTCACAACGACAATGCCCTTAACGATTTGTATTCTCGCGGATTGGTTTGTGTGAACGAGGCCGATTTGCATCAAGTTTCCCAAGTGAAAAATGCTTCCGTAATTATTCGTGCCCACGGAATTTCCCCGGGTCAGCGGGAAAAACTGGTTGCCACCGGCGCAAAAATTGTGGATTGCACCTGTCCCCGGGTTTTGCTCAGTCAAAATAAGGCGGCGGAATTTGCGGAAAAAGGCTACACCGTCATCCTTGCCGGTGAGAAAAATCATGGGGAATTAACCGGAATTGCGGGGTTTTGCCGTTCTGTAATCCTTGTGGAAAATTCCCGGGATGCGGAAAATTTACCCTTTGTTCCGGAAAAAGCGGTTTTAATCAGCCAAACCACCATTGCTCGGGAAGAATTTCGACGTATTTCCGAAACCCTTTCCGGCATAATTCCTCACTTGGAAGTTTGCAATATGATTTGTCCTGCCACCAAGGAAAGACAGGATGCTCTCCGTGCTTTAAGTGAGCTTTGCGATGCTGTGATTGTTGTGGGCGGAAAAAATTCCGCCAATACAAAAAGACTTTTTCTCAGTGCCCAAAAACTTTTTCGTTTTTCGGTTTGTATAGAAAATTCATCGGAAATTCCCCGGGAGTTTTATGGTTTCAACACTGTGGGAATTGCCGCAGGTGCATCCACCCCGGAAAAAATAATATTTGAAGTTGAAAATAATTTAAAGAAGGGTATAAATGTATAAAATACAGGTATTGAACAAGATTGCTCCGGAAGGTCTCGTGGATTTTCCACCGGAATTTTACGAAGTGGCTTCGGAATTTCGTACTCCCGACGCCATTTTGGTGCGAAGTGCCAAGGTTCCCGAATCCTTGCCCTTGACTGTTAAGGCAATTGCCAGGGCCGGAGCCGGTGTGAACAACATTCCCGTGTCTACAATGACTGATCACGGAATTGTGGTTTTTAACACTCCCGGAGCCAACGCCAATGCGGTTAAGGAACTGGTTTTGCTGGGGCTTTTCCTGTCCAGCCGACCTGCCATAAAGGCATCTCATTGGGTAAAGAGCCTAAATCTAACCGGTGCCGAGTTGTCGACCGCTGTGGAACAGGGTAAAAGTCGGTTTATCGGGCCGGAAATTGCGGGGAAAACCCTTGGTGTAATCGGACTGGGTGCCATTGGTGCCTTGGTGGCAAACTCGGCTCGGGATTTGGGAATGAACGTAATCGGTTTCGATCCGTACATTTCCATTGATGCTGCGTGGCGTCTTAGTCGCGACGTTCAGCGGGCGGAAAATTTGGAAAGCCTCATAAGTCGTTCGGATTACATTTCTCTTCACGTTCCGGCTACGGCGGACACCTGTGGTCTCATCAATTTTGAGCGAATAAAACAGATGAAAAAAGGGGTGCGACTTTTGAATTTCGCCCGAAGCGAATTGGTTGTGACTCAAGACGTTTTGGAAGGCGTTAAAAGCGAAAAAATCGCATCCTATGTTTGCGACTTTGGGGATTCGGAACTGCTTAATTGCGAAAATATTGTCTGTCTTCCTCATTTGGGTGCATCCACCCCCGAAGCAGAGGTGAATTGTGCAAAAATGGCCGTTCGCCAGTTGCGAGATTTTTTGGAAACCGGAAATATTTCAAATTCGGTGAACTTCCCAAAATGCAAAATGGAAGATCCCATTCCCGTGGGAGGAGCCCGTCTCTGTGTTTCCAACAGAAATGTTCCCAACATGGTGGGACAAATCACCACGGTTTTGGCCAATGCCCGATGCAACATTTCCGCGATGATTAACCAAAATCGCGGTGAGGTCGCCTATAATATCATCAATTTGGACAATGAAATTCCCGAAAGTGCCATTGAAGACATTTGCCAAATCGACGGAATTATTAAAATGCGTGTAATCAGCGGATAAGGAGAATTTTTGGACGGTGAAATTAAAAAATGCGGCGTGGTTGCCATAGTTGGGCGACCTTCTGTGGGAAAATCCACCTTTTTGAATTCCGTTTGTGATCAAAAAGTGTCGATTGTGTCTGAGATTCCCCAAACAACCAGGAATTCCATCCGTGGAATTTACAATGATGAACGTGGGCAACTTATCTTCATTGATACGCCGGGGTATCATCTTTCGGAAAAAAAATTCAATTCCAAACTGGGAACCATCGCCCGTCAAGCCTTGCAAGACGCGGACGCCATTTTGTACATGGTGGATTCCACCCGTAAAATGGGCAAGGAAGAGGATGCCATTTGCGAAATGTTGCAGCCCTTTGCCGAAAAAACCATCTTGGCTTTAAACAAAATCGACAGGGAAGATTCCCACGCCGGAATGTCATCCATTTTTATCTCCGGAAGTTTGAAAGGGCTTTCCTCGTCACAAATTGTTCGAATTTCCGCAAAGGAAAAAACCGACATGGCATCGGTTTTGGAAAAACTTTTTTCCATCGTTCCATGTGGCGACATTCTTTATCCGGAAGATTGCTACACGGACCAAGCCCCGGATTTTCGCATTGCCGAAATCATCCGTGAACAGGCGATAATTCGTGTGCGAGAGGAAATTCCCCACTCCCTTTATGTGGAAATTGCCGACATGGAATGGGAAAAACCGGGTAAAATCCTGTGGGTTCGTGCCTTTTTAACGGTGGAAGCGGAAAGTCAAAAGCCGATTTTAATCGGAAAGGGTGCTTCGGTGATTAAAGAAATACGAATTGAAAGCATGAAGGCCTTGCGAAAAATTTTCGACTACCGTGTTCATTTGGATTTGAAGGTAAAGGTGAACAAAAAATGGCGTAGTCGCGACAAGTTGCTGGACAGGCTGATTTACTAATCAATAAATTCCTTCAACCTTGGGCGGAAACCAGTAGGATGTGTATTTCAAAATTCGTTCGCCGGTTTCTTCCCAAAAGGACTGGGTTGAAAACGTTTTCTCTTTCCGAACCAATGTGCTTTTGTCGGTTAGAGGTAGCAATTCCTTTGTTCCGAAAGAGAATGCGATGTGGTTGTTTTCCAAAACTCCGAATTTTTCCCCATGTTTTCCGCTGCATGCCAAATCCGCGGGAAACCATCCGTAATTTTCAATGTAAAATTCGCACCACCAGTGTGGTTCCGCAGTTAAATCGTTGTTTACAATCAAACCGGATGCGGGCAGGGCGATTATCCCCAAGGAACGAAGATATGCAACAAACAAAAATGTTGCTTCATATACGTCTCCGGACATTTTACCCAAAGTCTCGGAAAAATTAACCTTGTCGGAAATCTTTTCGGGTATTATGGTAAAATTCTCAGAAAAATAGTTGTAAACAGCTTTTGCCGCTAAATAAGGGTTACGTTCATTTCCCACAATTTCTTTTGCGTGGGCAATGACCTGTTTTGAATCCGCAGGGATGTAGGAATCCGGCTGCAAAAATTTTTCGTACAAGGAACGGGTTTTGGCGGAATATTTTTCAACCTGTTCTTCGTTGATGGTACAGTGAATTCGGTAATTGGACAGAACGTATTTTACACTTGTTTGCTGCCTTTTCGGTTGTCCTTCGTTGTTGAAGTCCACAGGCTGTTGAATCACCAATGTTCCATCCAAATTTTTATACAAGGGAGTGTTCCCGTCGGTGGTAATATCCGTTACCTTTTGGAAAGGGGCGGAAGCCGGTATGGGAAATCGCAACAAAATGGATGAATCCGCCGATGCAAGGGGATCGCTTATTTCGTTTTTGATTTCCACCACGCAGGTACGCATATTGGAAAAGGTTTTCGTTCCGGGAATGTGGGTAAGGGTTAGGGGAAGAGCATTGCTGCGTGACAATTTTGTTTCCACAAAAACGGAACCGCTTTCGGCTCCGTTGGGAATTCGCACCCGAATTTTTTCGTCCGACCAAAAATCGTAATCGTGATTTTCTTCCAGGGCGACAACCGGCGGTAATTCACCGTGTTTTGTGAAAACCACGGTGGAAGACTGTCGTTCATTGCCGAAATTTTTTCCCACCAATGTTATTATTTGCCCGATTGCAACTTCATCTTCCACAATTATTTCCGACAAGGTGGGAATTACGGTTTGAATATCAATTTTTACCTCTTTGGGGAGGAATAAACGGTTTGTCCAAATTTTTGGATTGCTGATTCGGTTTTTTGACACAACGTAGACCTTTCCGCTGGTCACATTGGAAGGCAAAATGGCCATAATTTCCGTATCTTCCCACTTCAAAAATGATGATTGAACCAGTCGCAAACCACCGATTTCCACATATCCGTCATTTTGGGATTTTCCGAAATTCCGTCCGGATATTACAATTACGTCGCCGGCAATTCCGATTTTCGGGTTGATGGATGAAATTTCCGGTGGACGAACGGACAGGTTTGAAAAAATGGTAATTCCCGCAGACAATGTAATCAAAAGGCCGAAAAAAATCGCCAGTCGCACAAGGGAGGATTCTTGGATTTTACTGATAAATTTTTGCTTCACTTTTGTATATTGATTTTTTCGGGTTTATCAACTTGGATTATTCCCGTGTCACGAAGGAGTTCAACATTGATTTTGGAAGCTTCGGGAAAAGGCCGATTGGGGGAAACAAAAACGACGTTTCCCGGAAATGGTGGCTTCATCCCATTGAAGTTTCTGCGATATCCTCGGTGATGATTGTGGGCAGTATAGGGCTTTTCCCCTACGGGATAAAAATTGCCCATGGACACAACTTCCGGATACAAAAGTTCCGTTACATCATTGGGGATTATGATACCGGTTTGAAAGGCAAAATTTTGGGAAGAAAAATGGGTACGTATAATTGAATTGTCCTTTCTCGTGCTATAAAGCGGAATGAATGCCAAAATAACCGCAGCGGCCACGGCAATTCCCGCGGAAAAATATGAGCTTTGCGACTTTGTTTCATTTTTGAACTGCGTAAATCGCATTTTTACTTTTAGGTTTTCGAAGGATTTTTCCTCGTCAAAGGTAAAATCTTCCGTTTTAAAAGCGGAATAGGTGCGAAGAGTTAAAAATGAATTAACGGTTTTGGAACAGGCCTCACAGGTTTTAAGATGACCGTCGATTTCCTCCAACCGATTTTCGCTTACTTCTCCGTCCACAAAGGCGGAAAGTTCTTCTTTTTCAGGACACAAATTCATCGTCTCCTCCTAAAATTTTAGAAAGTTGTTCTCTGGCACGAAAAATTCGCACCTTCACGTTGCTTTCCGAAATTCCCAAAATTCGGCTAATTTCTTTGTAACTTAAATCCACATATTCGCGAAAAAACAAAACTGCCCGCAAGTTGGGATTTAGTTTGTTTAAGGCTTCGTGTATTTTTTTACGAGCCTCTTCGCGAACAAGGCGATTGTCTCCGGTGGGTTCCGAAACAGCTGCCGGTTCGTTCAAAACCTTTTCGTAACTTTTTCGTTCCCGCTTTTTTCTGTTGGCGTAATTTATGGAAGCGTTATGCACCACTCGTATCAG
>JAFNZQ010000231.1 GCA_017382775.1 Spirochaetaceae bacterium | reverse complement strand
GGCAAAAGTACATTTTTGAACCTTATTGCCGGCTTGGACAGTGCTTCCGGGGGGGAAATTTCGGCAAATTTCGGTAACGGAGAATTTTTTGATGTAACCAAGGCTTCGGAAAAGGCCTTGGCAAAATACCGTCGTGAGTTTTTGGGAATAATCTTTCAATTCCATTATTTGCTGAAGGATTTTTCCGCCTTGGAAAATGTGGCATTGCCGGCCTTGATCGGGGGAATGTCCAAAAAAGAGGCCTTTGAGAGGGGAAAAGAACTGTTGGATGCCGTGGATCTGTCCCAACGTTCTTCCCACCTTCCCGGAGAACTTTCCGGAGGTGAGAGGCAACGGGTGGCAGTGGCTCGAGCCTTGGTTTTGGATCCCAAACTGATTTTGGCCGATGAACCCACGGGAAATTTGGACAAACAAAATGCCCAAACGGTTTTTGAAATACTGTTTTCCATGGTTGATCGCTACAAAAAAAACCTTATTTTAGTCTCCCATGACGATGAAATAAAAAAATCCGGAGATTTACATTTTGTGTTGAATGACGGAGTTTTGGAAGCCCAATGAAATTTTTAACCATTTTGTCCATCGCCCTGCGATGTCTCTTTCCCAAAAGTCACCAAAAACGCACCGAAGCGGAAAAAAGCCTTCTGGGGGCACTTTTTGCGGTGGGAATCAGCATCGTTCCCTTGGTGGTGGTGATGAACGTTTCCGAGGGTATGATTTCCGGAATTTCCCAAAGGTTGATAGAACTTTCCGGTCTCCACATGCAGGTAATGCCATATTTTGAAGGGAACATTGACGCAGCCATTAGGGATTTCGAAATTCTTAAAGAGGGTTTGGAGAAAATTCCCGGTGTTACGGGGGCATATTCGGAAGTAAACTGTATCGCCTTGGCTGCGGGAAAAAAGGCTCGCAACGGAATTTCTCTGCGTGGACTGGACGAAGCTCTATTGCAAAGGGAAAATTTTCGTAGCCTTTTGAAAATAACAGAAGGGGAATTGGCCTTTCCCGAAAAAAATTCCGTAATTTTAGCCCACAGTTTGGCAGAAAAAATCGGCGCTTCCGTGAATGACAAAATACGGGTTATCACCCTGTCTGCCAAGGACGGAAAGGTTTTGCCAAAAATTTCTCTTTTCAAAGTTTCCGGAATCATCACCTGTGGTTATAACGAATTGGATTCCCTTTGGGCATTGGTCTCTTTGGAAAATGCCCTGTCATTGGCACGATCCGGCGGATTTTCACCTTACCTGACCATTGCCTGCGAAAATGCCTTTTCCCGAGATTTCCCCGAAATTCGTAAATTGGCGGAAGGCATTCTTCCGGTGGGGTATCATCTTGCCACCTGGGACGAAGTTCACAGTACGGAATTTGAAAATTTTCGTTCCACAAAAATTTTGTTGTTGCTCATAACGGTTTTGATCATCCTTGTGGCATCCATCAATATTTCATCCGCCTTAATTATGCTCATCACCGAAAGGCAAAAGGAAATCGGAATATTGAAAAGTTGCGGAACATCCTCCAAAGACATTTTGCTCATTTTCCTTTTTGTGGGACTTTTAACGGGATTTTTCGGTTTGGCGGTGGGAATTCCATTGGGGATAATCATTGCGAAAAACGCAAATTTTTTAATAACATTCACAGAGAGAATAATCAATGTTTTCGGAGATGTCCATCTGTTGGATCCCACCTATTACCTTCGAGATTTTTCCGTGGAAGTTTCCCCTGTGCTGATTATTCAGGTGATTGCGGGTGTAATTGTCTTGGTTACGATTGTCTCCCTTTTTCCGGCTTTGCGTGCCGCCAAGAAAAAACCGGTGAAAATGTTGCGCGGTTAGAAAAAAGGGTGTATAATTAAGGTGGATTTTCCGAAAAAGTGAGGATGTATGAGATATTCCGGCGTATTTTCAAAGAAAAGCTCAAAGATAATCCTGGGAACAGATTATTATGGTGAAGAAAGGGACGAAGATGTTGCCTTTTCCCTACTGGACAAGTTTTTTGAAATGGGAGGAAACCACATTGATACAGCCCGACTTTACACCAACGGTAAAAGTGAAGAAATTGTGGGGAAATGGCTGAAAAGCCGAAAACCCAAAGATGCCTTCATCGCAACCAAGGGCGGATGTTTCCGAAAGGAAGCTCCAAATGTTAAACGGATAACCGAAAAGGACATTCGTGAAGATGCGGAAAACAGTCTCAGAGCCTTGGGAGTTGACTGTTTGGACTTGTACTGGCTTCATAGAGATGACGAAAATGTTGAGGTGGCCGCTATTCTGGAATGGATGAATCGCCTCATTGATGAGGGGAAAATACGGTCTTTCGGGGCTTCCAACTGGAGGGGAGAGAGAATTGTTCAAGCCCGGGACTATGCCGAAAATCATGGTCTTACGGGATTTGCCGCAAGTCAGGTGCGATTCAGCCCGGCGGTGGTAAACCCGAAGGAACGGATGCCGGATTTGGTGGAAATGGACAAAGGGGAATTCGACTGTTATCTTCGGTTAAAAATTCCCGTTGTGGCCTATTCCTCCCAAGCCAAGGGCTTTTTCTCAAAAATTATTTCCTCGGGTGAAGGGGGACTTTCCGAAAAGGCGCGAAACCGTTATCTCAATCCGGAAAATCTTGCAACATTGGCCGTTCTCAAAAAACTTTCCGCAAAGTACGACATTAGTGTGGCATCCTTGATAGCCTGTGCCTTTTCTTCCTTCGAAGGTCCGGAAGTTTTTCCGGTGGTGGGATGCAGCAACGAAATGCAGCTGGAAGATACCTTGGAACGGTGCGATATTGTAATTCCCCGGGAAGAAATTCGGGAAATCTTTGCCCAAATACTCGGAAATTGGGGAGGATTTTACAACAAAGGCGGAAAATCACCGGATTAAAGAAATTATGCTTGACAAAATATTATTTATGTGGTAGAATGAGTTCTATGGCGGATGATAAAAACATTGATTTACGAGATTTCGACGAGGAAGATTTTAACACAATCGTTGAAGGTGACATACGATTCTCAGGAACGATTCGGTTCAGTAAGCCTTTTTTGATAAAGGGATTTGTCAGTGGCAACATTGACGCCTCCGGAGATTTGGTTGTGGACACGGATGCTTCCGTTGAGGCAGACATAAAGGTTCGCAGACTTTTGGTCCGAGGAAATATTGAGGGAAACATAACAGCTGACACCATTATTCATGTTACATCCACCGGTTCCATTGTGGGCAACATTGAGTCCCGTCAGGTAATTTTGGAAGACGGAAGTTTCTTTTCCGGCAAATGCGAAATGCATCATCCACGACGAAATGCCGGTGTTTAGAAAAATTTTTGTTGCGCTGGTATTTTTTTTCTCATTCACTGTTTGGGCACAAAACTTTACCGATGCCACTGATTTTTACCTCAAAGGTGATTACGAAAAGGCCATTGCCGTTGCTCGGGAAGAAATAGACGGCGGCAGTGAGGAAATCGACAGCTTTGTTGTACTGGTTTGGAGCCTTATTGACACGGGACGCATTCACGAGGCCTTTTATTGGGCACAACGGGGTTCTCGTTTGGACAAATACGATGTGCGACTTATCGAATCCATTGGGGAAATCCATTATTTTTTGGGTAACAACGACGACGCATTGGATTTCTTTCGACAATATATTTCTTTGGCCACCATTGGTGAAAAAAAGCCCGAAGTGTACTATTTTATGGGCGAAATTTATTTACGGCAACAAAAGTTCAATCATGCGGATATTGCCTTTTCCCAAGCGGTGCTTTTCGAGCCCTTTGACGACACTTGGTGGGTAAAATTAGGCTATGCGCGGGAGATGTGCGGTCGCTACATGAACGCAGTGGATGCCTACGAAGAAGCCTTGAAAATCAACAGTAACAATTCCGATGCCATTTCCGGCAAAAAACGGGCGGGAGACAGGGTTTGAAAGTTGTAATTCGCACCCTGGGTTGTCGTTTAAATCAACAGGAATCCGAAGCCGTGGCCGCGGCATTTACCGAAAACAACATAATTCTCACTTCCCAAGAAGAAGAATGCGACTTGGCGGTGATTAACACCTGTACTGTTACATCCAAGGCGGACAGAAAAAATCGTCAAGGAATAAATTCCCTTGTTAAAAGGGGAATCCCTGTTTTGGTAATGGGCTGTTACGCTGCGGTGGATGAAGAAAAAATTCTGAATTCCGGCGAAAAAATTTTGGTGATTCCACGGGAGAAAAAAGGTTTTTCCCTCCATCTTCCCGCACTTTTGGCGGATTTTCCCGAAGTTGCGGGTGAAGATTTGTTTTCATTTATCAAAGCGGCCTTGGAAAGTTTTTCGGAAAATAACGGTGATTTTGATTTTTTTTGTACCGAATTTGCCAATCACACTCGAGGATTTTTGAAAATTCAAGACGGTTGCAACCACGGTTGTACCTATTGCCGAACGGTGCTTGCTCGCGGAAAAAGTCGGTCAATTCCCCCGGAAACGGCCTTGGAACGGGTGCAGGCCTTGGAAAAAGCCGGGATTTGCGAGGTGATGATAACCGGTGTAAACTTGGCTCAATACGAAAAAAACGGTTTGGATTTTCCCGATTTAATGCAGTATTTACTAAATGGCAGCGAAAAAATAAATTTTCGTATTTCCAGTTTTCATCCGGAAAAAATAAATGATAAATTTCTGAAAATGGCGGAAAATCCTCGGATTATGCCCCATTTTCATCTGTCTGTACAGTCCGGCAGCGACGATATTTTGAAGAAAATGGCTC
>JAFNZQ010000230.1 GCA_017382775.1 Spirochaetaceae bacterium | reverse complement strand
ATGATGGGTGGCGGCCTCAAAATGGAATGTTATCAAGTCCGCACCGCATTCCGCAAAGGACTGAAAATGCTTTTCCGGCTCCACTGTCATCAAATGGACATCGAAGGGCAAATCCGACAAACCGCGAATGGAACGCAAAAAAGGTTGCCCAAAGGAAATTTGCGGTACGAAAACCCCGTCCATAACATCAAAATGAACGTAACCTGCGGATGAGGAATTTATTTTATTAAAGGACTTTTCAGGATGGGAAAAATCCGCCGCCAAAATTGACGGTGCAAGGCAATAATTCATGCATATATTATAACGAACAAATGTAAAATTGTCAAGTATTTTGCGGTATTTTTCCCCTTTTCTCCCGGAAAAATGCCCACAAAGGCGAAGATTTCCGAGGATGGTGCCAAACCGCGATCCCTCCATCTTTCCGCTGTGATTTATTGGTATAAAAATTCCGATTATGGAAGGAAAATACTTGACAAAAATAAAAAAACAGTGTATAATGGTATTGGATTAGCCTTTGCAAGGGAGATTTTATGAATTTCGATGAGAAAAAATTTAAAGAAAATTTAGTGGCAAGATTAAACCGCCAATATGGAAAAGATTTGGCTTCGGCCGGCAAACACGATTTATACGATGCCGTATCCGCATCCGTTTTGGAATTTATAATGAAAGACTGGATGGCCACCCGAAGAGAAAGCGAGACGAAACCTACTCGTCAAATGTCCTATTTCTCAGCCGAATTTTTAATGGGACGGGCTCTCGCAAACAATCTTATAAACACCGGAATTTACAATTCGGTGCGAAAACTTTTGGATGAAATGAATATTGACCTACCTCTCATTGAGGAAGAAGAGCCGGATGCCGGTTTGGGTAACGGCGGTTTGGGACGTCTCGCAGCCTGTTTCTTGGACTCCCTTGCCACCTTGGATTATCCCGGCCACGGTTACGGAATTCGTTACGAATACGGAATGTTCGAACAGCACATCGAAAACGGCTACCAGGTGGAATATCCCGACGCGTGGCTTCGTCATCGCGATCCATGGGAAATCAAACGCAGCGACTTGGAAGTGGTGGTAAAATTCGGCGGCCATGTTGCCATGGGAAAAAACACCGACGGTTCCCCTCGCTTCTATGTGGACGGAGCGGAAGAAATTACCGCCACGCCCTACGATATGCCCATTGTGGGATTTGATACATCCACGGTAAACACATTGCGACTGTGGCAGGCTTCCTCGCCCAACGGTTTCGATTTGCAGCTTTTTAACAACATGGAATACCACCGAGCCGTGGAACGACAAAATGATGCGGAAAATATTTCCCGCGTCCTTTATCCCAACGACAACGGGCCTTCGGGAAAAACCCTCCGCTTGAAACAGCAGTACTTTTTCACCTCCGCCAGTTTGCAGGACTTGGTGCGAAAATATCTTCGGGAAGTGGGCAGCGACCTTTCCAAATTCCACGAATACAACGTGATTCAGTTGAACGACACCCATCCCGTAGTTGCCATTCCCGAATTGATGCGAATTTTCATGGACGAACACGCCATGGGCTGGGATGCGGCATGGGAAGTTGTCACCAAAACCTTTGCCTATACAAACCACACCATTTTGGCGGAAGCCTTGGAAAAATGGCCCATCCAAATTTTCCGGGAATTACTTCCCCGGGTTTATCAAATTGTGGAAGAAATCAATCGTCGTTTGGGTGTGGAATTAAGCGAAAAGTTGCCTGACGACTACGAGACTCAACACAGAATGAGCATTATCTCCAACGGGATGATTCACATGGCTCGTATGGCAATTTATGCCTCTTTCAGTGTAAACGGCGTGGCCACACTTCACACCGAAATTTTGAAAACCGTGGAGTTGAAAGAATGGTACAATCTCTACCCGGGAAAATTCAACAATAAAACCAACGGAGTTACCCAACGTCGCTGGCTTTTGAGTGCCAACCCCCGACTTTCCGACTTTATCACCAAACGCATTGGGGAAAATTGGAAAAAAGACCTTACGGAATTGCGAAAACTTGAAGAATATGCCAACGACGACGCCTCTTTGGAAGAATTTTTGCAAATCAAACTGAAAAACAAAGAGTACTTGGCTGAATATCTCAAAAAGACTCAAAACGAATTTTTGGATCCGCAATCCATTTTCGATGTTCAGATTAAACGTTTGCACGAATACAAACGCCAAATGTTGAACATTCTCCACGTTATGTATTTATACAACAAACTTTTGGAAGATCCGTCCTTTAATCCGCCGCCTCGAACCTTTATTTTCGGCGCAAAGGCCGCATCCGGTTATCGTCGGGCAAAAAGCATTATCAAATTGATTAACACCGTTGCGGAACGGATAAACAACGATCGCCGTGTTCGCGGCAAGTTGCGAGTGGTTTTCATTGAAAATTATCGCGTAAGTATTGCGGAAAAAATCTTCCCCGCATCCGATGTGTCCGAACAGATTTCCACCGCCGGCAAGGAAGCATCCGGTACCGGAAACATGAAATTCATGTTGAACGGTGCCGTCACCTTGGGAACCTTGGACGGTGCCAATATCGAAATCGTGGAAGAAGCCGGAAAGGAAAATGCCTTCATTTTCGGTCTTACCAAAGACAAGGTTTTCGATTTGGACAACAATCACGGCTATCATCCTCGGGAAATTTT
Source organism: Spirochaetaceae bacterium (assembly GCA_017382775.1). Lineage (GTDB taxonomy): Bacteria > Spirochaetota > Spirochaetia > Treponematales > Treponemataceae > RGIG268. The sequence goes on along the minus strand of JAFNZQ010000230.1, from coordinate 649 downwards.
GGAACGCAACCCTGCTTTGGCCAAGGTTTTGAATCAAATGGTGGACGGAACCTACGATCCCACGGGACAGATTTTCCGGGAATTGTACGATTCCTTGGTTTACGGTGTGGACGGCCAGCGAGCCGACGTGTATTACGTTCTTGCGGACTTTGATTCCTACGTTGCCGCCCAAGATAAGGTGGCCGAAACCTATTTGGATAGGAAAAAGTGGGCAAAAATGGCCCTTTTGAATGTGGCTCGTTCCGGTAAATTCTCTTCCGACAGAACCATTGAAGAATACGTCAAGGACATTTGGAAGTTGAAAAAAGGTAAATAATGGGAAAAGAGAGCGGAATTAAAGTGATTGCCCGCAACCGAAAGGCACACTTTAACTATCAGGTGGAAGATACTCTGGAATGCGGAATTGCCCTGGAAGGAACAGAGGTAAAATCCGTGAAGGAAGGAACAGTTTCCTTTCCGGATGCCTTCGTCGAAATTGTAAACGGAGAATTATTGCTGAAAGGAATGCACATTTCCGAATATTCCACCGCCGCCCACTTTGTCCACGATCCGGATCGCCACAAAAAACTTTTGGCCCATTCTGTTCAAATAAAGAAGTTGGATCGAAAGGTAAATAATAAAGGTTACACTTTGATACCCTTGGAGTTTT
>JAFNZQ010000229.1 GCA_017382775.1 Spirochaetaceae bacterium | reverse complement strand
GAAAATTTGGACGGAGAAAATTTTGAAACTCTGGCCCATTATTTGGAACTGATGGTGCGGAATTTCAAAGATAAAGCAGATCGCGCAGAGTTTTTGGGAAAAATCCAAGCCATTCGCCGACACAAGACGGAAAAATGCTGAGTTACAGACATGGTTTTCACGCAGGCAACTTCGCAGATGTTTTTAAACACATAGTTTTGGCGGAAGTGGCCGACTATTTCACACAAAAGCCCAAACCTTTCGTGTTTTTCGACACCCACGCGGGAGAGGGCTTTTATCATCTTAGCTCCGAATTTGCCCAAAAAACCGGCGAATTTACGGAGGGAATTATCCCGCTTTTGAAGAAACAGGCTGAATTTACCGAAATTCCCTCAACAATTGCTCGCTACATTGATTTCCAAAAAAATCTTGTGGAAAATTACGGCCTTTACGGTGGCTCATCCTTAGTCGTAAGTGCCTTTTCCCGCACCATGGACGAGGCCGTTTTATGCGAATTACATCCCACATCGGTAGAAATACTGAAAAATAACGTGGATGAAATAAAGGATGCTTTCGCATCAGAAGATTTTCTTTACGGAAATATAGGAAAAATCCACGTACACAAGCGGGACGGATACGAATGCCTGCAAGCCTTGACGCCACCTAAAAGTCCGCTGCCCACCCGGGGATTTGCCTTTATCGATCCCAGCTACGAAGTGGATTCCGACTTCGAAAATGTGCATCAAACGGTGGCAGCGACCGCAAAAAAATGGAACGGAACCATTGTTGTTTGGTATCCTGTTTTGGAACGGAAAAAGGCAAAAATCGAAAATTTAATTGCGTCCTTACAGACCTCCGTTGCGGACGGAGAATTGTTGCAAACCGAATTTCACATCCCCAAATCCGATGGGATGACCGGTAGCGGAATGTTCATGGTGAATCCGCCGTATTTAATAGAAGAAAAAATCGAAAATGACGGGAATTTTTTGTGTAAAATCTATTCGGGAAGCACTTTCAACATTAGGACGCTTCCGTGAGATCAAAAAAAAATCCGAAATTTTATGAAAAATGCAAAAAAAAATAAAAAAAGTACTTGACAACTAAAAAAAAATGGTATATAATAACATTCAGTTAATTTTTTCGGGCAATAGCGCAGTTGGTTAGCGTGCAAGTCTGGGGGACTTGAGGTCTGCGGTTCAAATCCGCCTTGCCCGATGGGATGAACTTTTTCAAACTGTGAGGTAATATGGACATTCAGGTGCAAGATTTGATCGACAAGATCAAGAAGGACGGAGTGACTGCCGCCGAATCGCAGGCAGCCGAAATCATCAAAAAGGCTAACGATGAGGCCAAGCAGATTATTGCCAATGCCGAAAGCAAAGCCTTGGAAGCGCAGAAGAACGCCAAAGCGGAAGCCGAAAGGCTGGAAAAAGCAAGTGTTGCCGCAATAGCTCAGGCAGGCAGAAACTTGATTATTTCTTTCCGTGACGGAATTGAAAAAGAGTTGGCTGCCATTGTTTCTTCGGAAGTTGCGGCCTCTTACAATGCCGATGTGCTGAAAGGACTTATTCCCGAAGTGGTTAAAGCTTGGGCGGTTAAATCCGAAGCTGATTCCATCGACGTTTTGCTTTCCGAAAAAGATTGCAAGGCGTTAACGGATGCTTTTAAGTCCGCACTCAAAGACAAGGTTAGCAAGGGTCTTGAAATTAAGCCGGATGCATCCCTTTCTGCAGGGTTTAAAATTGCATGCAAAGACGGTTCGGCTTATTATGACTTTTCAGCCGATGCGGTTTCGGACTTGTTTGCTTCTTATTTGAATCCCAAAGTTGCCGAAATTCTCAAAAAAGCAGTTGCCGAGGGGTAAAAGTGAGCAAATACTATTATTTGGTTGCGCAGCTTCCGTATTTGCAGATCTCGCCCGCCGATGTGGATTCTCTCCCCATTTCGTACGCGAATTTCTACGAATTGGCTTCTCGATTCTTGACTCCTCGCGATATGAAGGTTTTGGAAAAACTTTCGTTGGAGCCGGATAAAAGTGAAGACAAGACGGATTCGCGTTTTTTGAATGCGTGGTATGAGTGGGAGCGACTTTTAAGAGTGGCCTTGGCACAGCTTCGTGCGACAAATATGAAGAAAGAGTTTGATTCTCAGGGGTTTTCCATCCCGGCTCCGATTCAACAAATTGCTCGCACTGCTTGTAACTGCGATAGTCCGCTGGAGGCCGAAAAGTTGCTTAATGCGG
>JAFNZQ010000228.1 GCA_017382775.1 Spirochaetaceae bacterium | reverse complement strand
GTTCCAGTTGTTCAGATTCTTCTTCATCTGCACAGCCAACATGTGAAGCAAGGCTTGCTTTTCTTCACCGTCCTCCATTTCAGGCAATTTCTTGATCATAGCTTCCAAGAAACGATTCCGGCCTGCGATCAATCATTCGTAAAATACCGGTTTCGGAGGTTTCGCCCAAGAAAATCCATCCGGATCCGGGATAGTTCACATCCAAGGTTTGGTTCAGTTGAATTACAACGGACCTTGATATTTTTATCTCTTGGGAAAATCCTCGTAAAGTCAAAAGTATCAAAAGTGCGAAGAAAATTTTCTTCATGGCACCTCCTTTAACATCTGTGTGATTTTTGCCTCGTTGGCGGAATGCAAATCCGAGAGCATTTTCGAATCCGGTTCTCGTTTGTGTTTTTGGGCATCTTCCGCAGTCCATCGTGCTTTGGGCTCATTGAAAGGTTTAAATTCCGCCTTTTTCACCGGTTCTTCGGGAAGGACAAAATTATCCACAAGAGGTCTCACCGGTGGCGGTGGCATTTCGGTTAAAACAGGAGTTTCCTCCGTCGGGGCTTTGGCACGAGAATCCAAAATGTTGGATACAACAACTATGGCAACAATTATTATGAGAACAATTGCAACTTTCACCGGATGGCGACTCATGGCGATGAAGCCGTGACGGAATCCTTCAAAAAGTGCGGAGATAAAACCGGGAATGGGTGAAGGATTTTTACTCATGGGCTTCACCTCCCTGTTCCGGAGAATCCATGCCGGAAGCCTCCTCGCCACCGTTGTTGCGGTTCAACTCGTATCGCTTTGGACGATGTGGCGGAAGTTCAATTCCTTCTTCTTCCGGTACATCTTCTTCCACAAAAGGCTCGATTTCCGGCATGGACGCGTTTCCGGCCTCGTCTTTCACCGAGGTTTTAATGGAAACAATTTTCGTCACGCCCTTGTCCTGCATGGTAACACCTAACAATGTTCCCGCTGCGGAGGATGTTTTATGGTTATGCGTTATGATTATGTACTGACTTGCTTTTGCAAAATACTGTGTAAGCGTCTGCACGAAACGGTCAATGTTCGCACCGTCCAAGGCCGCATCAATCTCGTCCAAAAGGCAAAATGGGGAAGGATGGACCATGTATGTTGCAAACAAAAGGGCTAAAGCCGTCATGGTTTGCTCACCGCCGGAAAGCAGGGTTATGTTTTCCAACTTTTTTTGTGGTGGTCGGGCGTAAATTTCAATTCCGGATTCCAACACATTTTTCGGATCCGTAAGTTTCAAATCCGCGGCGCCACCATCGAAAAGGCGACGGAACATATTGTGAAAGTTTCGTTTGATTTTATTATAGGTTTCCAAAAATTGTTTTGTGGACGTTTCACGAATGTCCGTGGCAACTCCACGCAAATCGTTTCTTGCACGGGTAATGTCGTCAAACTGTTTGGTCAAAAGTTCGTAGCGTTTTTTCACTTCCGCAAATTCGTCGGGTGCGGAATAGTTGGGAGGCCCAAGTTCTTTCAAAGTGGCATTTTCGGCGGCCAATTTTTCACGCAAAACTTCCGGTTTTTCCGTTATTGTGAACATTCGCTCCTCGAATTCCATAAGGTCGCGAGAATGTTTTTCCGAAAAATTTTCCTTTATATTGCGAATTTCCACCTCGGAAGTGGCCAGTTTCAAATTAAGGTTCTCAATCTGTTCTTGGCAAGAGCTGCGTTCCTCGTTCTTTTTGCGTAATTTTTCCCGTCCGGAAGAGGAATCATTGGTTTTTTTCAGCACCGACTGCTCCAAATCCCGAATTTCCGCCACCATTTTCTGTCCGCGGTATTCCATTTCCGCAATTTCGTCCTGCAAGGTGGCAATTTTTTCTTCCATTTCTTCGGAACGTCGTTTTTCCGCCCACAATTCATCGTCAATTTCTCGCAAGGAATCCTGCTGTCCGGAAATATCCCGTTCCAAAAGCCGTATTTTTTCATTGGCACCGGTTAATTTGGCCTGAATCCCCACCTCGCTCATTTTAGATGCGTTTAAGGTTTCAGTGTATTCGGAGATTTTTTCCTCCATTGCCACATTTTCTTCCATGATTTGATTTGTGGTTTTCAGGTTTTCATCCTGTTCGGCACGGGAAAGCTGGATTTGTTTGTCAATTTCCCGTTTTTTGGTGATGATTCCCTGGGGCTGCAAAAATTCATCAATGAAAGACGGCAGTGTTTTTTCATATTCCTCGAAGGATTTTTCCAAATTGGCAGAGGTTTGGGACAATTCTTCCAATCCAATGGCAATGCGTTGTGACATTTCCTCCGGTGTCAGGGGATTTTTCTTCCAATCTTCCAGTTCCCGTTGTCGGGAATCCAATCGGATTTTCAACTGATTCAGATTTTGCAACACGGTTTCCCGAGCGGCCGCATTGGTAGAGGAGGAATATCCGGCATTTTTCAGCTGAACGTCCAATTCCGCCACAATGTTTTCCGTAATTTCTTCCAGGAATTTTTGTAATTCACCGCGATTGTTTTCCAACTCGGTGTTCCGTGCGCGAATGCTTCCCAGTTTGAGGTTGTTTGCCTCAATTTGTTCCGTGGTTACGGAAATATTTTTTTCGAAGGCCAAAATGTTTTCTTCAAGTTCCCGTAAACGTTTGGTGTTTGTGGCCACAATGTTCCGTTGTTCTTCGGTTTCTTCCTCTAATGTGTCAATTTTAAGTTGAACAACCCGTTTTTTGCCTTCAATTTGTTCAATCTTTCCCGCGCTTTCATTTTTTTGATTTTGATGAATTTGAACAATTTCCTTGTGGCTGTTCACATTTCGCTGTAAATCCAGGGCAGAAAGTTCCAAATCGTTGCGTTTTTTCTGAATATTATTGATTTCTTCCGTGTTCAGCGAAAGAGATTCTTCAATTTCCTCAATCTCTTTCAAAATTATGTCGCGGCTTTTAAGAAGATTATCCAAATTCTGCTTTTTTTGTTCCCGGTCGTTGGAGAAATTTCGCAGTTTCAAAAGTTGGATATCCAATTCCAAATAGAAAATTTTTTCTCGAATTTCCCGATGTTTAATGGCCTTTTCCGTTTGAATTTTCAGAGAATCGTAAAGTTGTTTTTCCCTTTCGATTTCCCTTTCAATTTCCACCATTTTTTGTTCGGTGTTGGCCAAATCCCGCTCTGCCTGGGCGTATTTCGTTTTGGAACGAGTAATTCCCGCAGCCTCTTCGAAAAGGTAACGGCGATCCTCGGCTTTGCTGGACAAAATTTGGCTGACCTTGCCCTGTTCCATAACGGAATAGGCCGCCTTCCCCACGCCGGTGTCCCAAAACAGTTCGCGAATATCTTTGAGACGAACCTGGGCTCCGTTTATGAAATACTCATTTTCGCCGGAACGGTAAATTCGACGTTTTATGGCAATTTCGCTGGTTTCAATGGGAAGGAGGTTCTCTTCGTTTGCCACCGTAAGTGTGACTTCCGCAATGCTCATGGATTTTCTGGTTTCCGTCCCTTTGAAGATAACGTCTTCCATGTCTTCGGCACGGAGAGTTTTTGCCGAAGATTCTCCCAAAACCCATTTTAT
>JAFNZQ010000227.1 GCA_017382775.1 Spirochaetaceae bacterium | reverse complement strand
TTAACGATTTGCCCGATGGTGAAGAAATATCCGTTTACACCCAAGACGGATTTTGCGATCTTTGTGCCGGTCCCCATGTGGCAAACAGTCGGGAAATAAACGTTCAAAGTTTCAAATTGATGAAAATCGCCGGTGCATATTGGCGTGGAGACGAAAAGCGAAAACAGCTTACTCGCATTTACGCAACGGCATGGAAAAGTCCCGCCGACTTAAAGGCCTATTTGCAAATGCTGGAAGAAGCCGAAAAGCGTGATCATCGCAAACTCGGTCGTGCTTTGGACTTGTTCCACATTGACGATCAAAATCCCGGGCAAATTTTTTGGCACGCCAACGGCTGGATAACATACAGAATTATCGAAGAGTACGTTCGCCAAAAAATCGAAGCCGACGGTTACATCGAAGTGAAAACACCCTTTGTTATGCCACAGAGTTTGTGGGAACGAAGCGGTCACTGGGCCAAATATCGAGAAAATATGTTCATAACCGAAAGTGAAAAACGACTTTTCGCCCTTAAACCCATGAATTGTCCCGGTCACGTTGAAATTTTCAAACAGGGACTTAAAAGCTACAAGGATCTTCCCTTGCGAATGGCCGAATTCGGTTCTTGTACTCGCAACGAGGCTTCCGGTGCCGTCCACGGAATTATGCGCGTCCGTGGTTTTGTCCAAGACGATGCCCACATTTTTTGTACCGAAGAGCAAATCGGACCCGAAGTTGTTCGTTTCGTAAATTTGCTTAAAGATATTTATCGAGATTTCGGCTTTTACGAAGAAAAAATCTTGGTAAAGCTGTCCACGCGACCGGAGTTGCGTATAGGTGACGACGCCACTTGGGATAGGGCAGAAAACGATTTGGCACAAGCTTGCAAAACTGCCGGTTTGCCCTACGAAATTTCCGAAGGAGAAGGCGCTTTCTATGGCCCGAAATTGGAATTTACCCTGGTGGATGCCCTCGGTCGACAGTGGCAGTGCGGAACTATCCAAGTTGACTATCAGTTACCTTCCGCTGACCGATTAAATGCCGAATACATCGGTGACGACAATGCCAAACACAATCCGGTTATGTTGCATCGGGCTGTAATCGGTTCCTTGGAACGATTCTTCGGAATACTCATTGAAAACTTTGCCGGGGCTTTACCCACATGGCTTCATTACAAACAGGCCGTGGTAATTCCCGTGGCGCCGCAATATAACGACTATGCCCTCGCCGTTGAAAGGCGGCTGAAAGAAGCCGGTATCAGAATTTCTGCCGAAACAGACAGCGATAGAATGAATGCCAAGATTCGAAAAGCCCAGGAACAAAAAATTCCCTACATGCTTATCGTGGGACAAAAAGAGAGCGATGAAGCCACAGTCACCGTTCGCTTCCGTGATGGTAGAGAACAGCAAACCTTGAGCCTTTTCGAATTTGCCGAATACGTACATCAAAAAGTGAATTCACATTTTGTTGGAATATAGGAGGAGTTTATGAAACGCGTGAGATTGACCATGGCACAGGCCTTGGTCAAATTTATGGACAACCAGTACATTGAAGTTGACGGAGTTGAAACTAAGTTTGTTCATGGCATCTTCGGTGTTTTCGGTCATGGTTGTGTCGTTGGAGTGGGGCAGGCTCTTGAGCAAGGCGATCACAATCTCAAGTTTTATCAGGGAAAGAATGAGCAAAACATGGCTTTGGCAGCCATGGGATATGCAAAACAGTTGGATAGAAAGGCCATAATTCCCTGTGTTTCATCCATTGGCCCCGGAGCCATGAATATGGTGACTGCCGCCGGTTGTGCCACTGCAAATCGTATTCCTCTTTTACTCCTTCCCG
>JAFNZQ010000226.1 GCA_017382775.1 Spirochaetaceae bacterium | reverse complement strand
CAAACTTTTTGAACGCATAAACGATTTCCGACTTTTGGAAAACCCCTTTGAAGTGGGAAAAGAGCTTTCCATCAAGCAGGAAGTTCGAAGATTTAAAATTCCGGAGTTTTACGCAAAGGAATTACACGAAATGTATCATAGCGGAGAAGAAAAATGAAAGACGAAAAAGCAAAAAAGCCGGGATTTTTCAAGGTAATGCAGGAAAATTTAGGATATTTCTTCCTTTTTGCCCTGTCTTTGGCAATTATTTTCATAGGTATAACTTTTGCCTGCTTTTTTGCTTTTTTACAGCCGGAGGAAGAAGTCTTGGTCCCCAACGTTGTGGGCAAGGATTTAACCGAGGCTCTGATGATTCTCCAATCCAAGGAATTGTATCCCAAGTTGCTTTTGCAATTCACGGGAAATCCTGACGACAAGGGAATGGTTTTGGCCCAAAGTATCGAAGAAGGCATGATCTCAAAGGCAGGACGGCGCATTCAGTTGACAGTAAGCCAGGGCGCACCATTGACGGAAGTGGAAGACTTTGTGGGCCAAAGCCTTTTGGACGTTCAGTTGCACATAAAGTCCATTTTCCCCGATGCGGATAGTGCTTTGGTTGTCCTGACCGATCCGACCTTTTCGGATTCCGACCGTCCTTTGAATACCATTATTGCCCAAGAACCTGAGGCCAGAACCAAGCTCACAGGCAAAACCGAGTTGAAACTCATTGTGAGCAAGGGTTCCACACAGAAAAATGTTAGCGTTCCGGATTTTTCACAAATGACCATTGAGGATTTGTACAAAACCATGGAAACCACGGAACTTTTATTTGATTTCTCCGGCGCAGACACGGAAGACGCTGTCCAAGTAGGAACGGTTCTCTCTCAAAAACCGGTGGCGGCCGCAACTGTACCTGCGCACTCTGTTACTGCCGTTCAGATTGGACTGCCTAAGGCAAATTCCGACGGAAACCGAATTGCAGAAGACGGCTATACTCGTGTGGGCATTTACAAAAAGGCCATTACAAACTATCCTTTCTTGCTACCTGTGGTTGTTACCGCCGTCACTGAAGAGGGTGAAACTACCGAAATTGCCAAATTCAATCACTTGGGTGGGAATTTTTCCTTTCCATTTGCTCAGCCGGCCGGAACTGCATTGATTTTCACCATTGACGGACAGGAATTTGACAGAATAACAGTAAGATAGGAATGACGGAATCTTCGGAAAACTATTTGGAAACAATTTTAATTCTGTCTCAAAATCAACCGGTGGTGAGGGCAGTTAATTTGGCGAAACACCTTGACGTTAAGCCATCCAGTGTGAGCGTGGCCGTTCACCAACTGCAAGAAGCCGGATACATTTTAATCAGCGAAGAGGGTTTCCTGTCGCTAACCGATGAGGGACGGGAAATTGCCGAAAAAATTTATGAGCGGCACAAAAATATAAGTCAATGGCTGGAAAGCATTGGAGTGCCGACGGATATTGCCGTTAAAGACGCCTGCCGTATTGAGCATGTAATAAGCACGGAAAGCTTCGAGGCAATAAAAAAATTCATTTGTAAAAACTGATTTTATTGCGGGAAAAAATCCCGCAATAATTTTTCGATTTACCGTTCAGCGCGTACTATATCAATCCAATCACCTAAATCAAAGGAAACCTTTGCGCAATAGGCAGGATCTTCCAAAACCAGTTTTCCGCCATCAGCGGATGTCCACCAGTCGTAGCCACGGTCGTTTTTGGCAGGGAATTCGTCGCCACCGGCAGTGCTGTGTCGGAATTTAGCCTCGTTCTCTTCCACCAAAATGGGATTTGCGGAATAGCCACCCATGTCTTTTCCCCAAGCGGCAAAACCGTCCAGTTTTGTTACCATAAAGGAAATAAAGGCGCAGGCTGTCCAAGGATAGGGTGAAGAATCGGGGATTTCCAAATAATGGCTGTATCCGAAACCGCCAATGCCTTCGTAGCCCTCTTCGTAGGCCGCCACAGAGACGTTTTTCGCAGAGAATTCGGCCGTTTCCTGAACGCTTCGCAATTTGGAATACACAATGAGAGCAAATTCATCCACAGCGGAAGCATTGACCAAT
>JAFNZQ010000225.1 GCA_017382775.1 Spirochaetaceae bacterium | reverse complement strand
GTTTTCCCTTTCTTTCTTTCTTTGGATTTAAGTTTCCGGTGTTTTGAGAGGTTTGCCGGACACCTCTTGTGGTAGGCGTGCTAGGCGTGTTATTTATCGCCCCTGTAAAGAGGCGTACTGGATAAAATCTGTTTACGCTTGTCCGGCTACTCCGGCAAACTGGATAAAACGCATTATTTCGTTACGGTAAAACCACCGCTTTGCCATCAGACGGTAGGACGGAATTTCACCCTGTCCTGCAAGTCGCTTTGTCTGCTCAACAGTGATTTCAAGCATCTCGGCAACTTCGGCAGTGGTCAGGCGTTCACCCCGCTGCGTGATGTCCTCGATGTAGGCTCTTTTGGCTGCCGATTTTCTAAATTCGTTAATGTCAATTCGTTTCATTTGTTATTGTCCTTTCGTTAAAAAAAACGGAAACCCGTTATTTGTCGGCACAAAAAATCTGGTCGTATTTTTCATTGACAAGGAAGCGTATCAGGTCGGAATAACTGGAACGCTTCAATGCTCTTTTTATACGGTCAATCATTTTGATTTCTTCCGGAGTGGCATCGATCGCCACCATCCGTTTTGCAGGTTTTTTGGTATTCATTTTTTGTCCTTTCTTTATTGCTCTACCATTAATATAAACGGTGAGCCGATATTTTTCAAATGTTTTTTTGATAAAAATTTGATTTTTTTTAATTTTGGGTATAAATTTGTATCAAGAAAGGGGGAAAATTATGATTTCCGACACCATTAAAAACAGAATAGAAAACCTGTATTACACTCAACGCAGAACACAAGAGGAAGTGGCGGCGATGCTTAATGTCCGGCAAAGCACGATCAATCCCCTTTTGTCAGGAAGGCAAAGTTATAGCGGGCTAAAAATTGCCACTGTTGAAAAGATGTTCCCGAAGGCATCCATCAATCTGGATGGCGATGCAGTCAGCAATGCCTTTTCAAACATCACCAATTCAAAGGTCAACTCGGATAACAACATTTTGGTCGGCAACCGTGGCGGGGTGGTGGATCACTCGCTGGATGCCGCCAGAGGTAAGATGTATAAAACAGTGGTTGATTGCGTTAAACTCATCTTGTCGCAGGATATGCCCGCCGAAGCAAAAGTGCAACTTCTCAACGGCTATTTCGCCGACAAATAAAAAGGATTTTCAAAAAAATGGATAAAGAAAAAGTAATCACCCTTGCCGTTATCGGCATAGGTACGCTTACCGGGGTTTGCATTATTCCATTCAGCCCCGGTATCGGATGGGCAATCACTATTTTTGGGGGGTTCGGGATTGTTGTAACAGGGATTGCCCTGTTGTGTGTGGCTATCTCTGCTCCATTGGGAAAACTCACCGATGCCATATCTGATCGGTGCGGAAAACTGATAAGTGGCTTTGTCCGTGTACTGGTAAAGGTGTTAGGCAACACAGTAAATGCGGTATTTTGTGCATTGGGAAAACTGATCAGTGCCTTTTTCCGTGCTTGTCGGACAATCTGGAAAGCAGTTTTAAAGAAACTTTTGGGTTTTACTTTTTTTTCCGCAATTTTATATATTTTTTCAGTTGGTATTTGTATTTCCGGCTTTGCTTTTATTGAGCCATTTAAAAACAACATTAATTTGATTTTATTATTTGCAGCAATATACCCCTTGCTTTTTGCGTTTCTCTTAATTTTCGGGGATAGGCACGGTATAAGAGCAGCCTGTTTTTTGACAATTATAATAACAAACGCAATTTTTATTCTTGGGGTTTCGTGGATGCAAGACGGATTTATCGCCATTGCAGAATTAAAAAAGGTTCAATTTATCCACAACGAGGAGATATTACGCTCAATAATCGCCGCAGTGGATGTTCTTTCCGGTTCTCTCTTAATAATCATTTCCCTTTTGGCGTTTAAATTTTTCTGCATTCCCAAAAAACCAAAGGC
>JAFNZQ010000021.1 GCA_017382775.1 Spirochaetaceae bacterium | reverse complement strand
GATCACAAAAGGATGGGTAAAGGAATTTGTCTTTCAAAGGAAGAATTGACGGAGTTGGCAAAGCTGATTCCGGAGTGTTGAGGAAAAACGGCAGGGATTTTTCGGTTGAACACCTTTTTGACAGCGATTTTTCCCGTAAAATGGATGAAAAATTGCGTTATTGCTACGAAAATTTTGATAAAATCGTGGCTGATTCCTTGGATGTTCCCAAAACTGCCCTTGCGGAAATGCCTCGTAACATAAAATTTCTGTCTCGTCTCCTTACTTACGCACGAAATGAGTTGCGGCTTGATTACATGAACGATAATCGCAACCTGTCGGCCTACGCAATGTATTTTCAGTGGTGGAATATTTTTCGGCTCGGTCCTCTTTTTGCCCGGTTGGATGATTCATTTTTTGCACCATTGGAGAAAAATCCCGTTATTTTCGACGGAGGCAGTGGGCCTTTAACGGTTCCCATTGCATTGTTTTTTGCCCGTCCCGATTTACGAAAAAAGCCTCTGACCTTTTATTGTGTGGACAGGTCGCGTTCCGTTTTGGCCCTGGGTGAATCTTTGTTGTTGAGCATTCAGGCAAAATCCGGAATAACTGCGGATTGGAAAATTGTTCGTGTATGTGACGATTTTTTCACCGTGAAACTTCGACAACAGGCCGGAATGGTTTTTTGTGCCAACGCCCTTACGGAGCGTGAACACAAGCAAAATCCGGTGGGTTCTTTGCTGGAAAATGCCGTACAGGATTGTTCCGTTTTCGTTGTTGAGCCGGGAACGCCGGTTTCGTCAAAATTACTGGTTAAAATGCGAGACGTTTTTGCGGGTCGCGGTTTTTTCCCCCATTGGCCTTGTCCCACTTGCAAAAAATGTCCGAAACAAATTGTTACTCACCAAAAATGGTGTCACTTCACATTGGATGTGGAAAAAAATGCCCCCGAAGGTTTGCGTAAAATTTCGGTTGCGGCAGGTTTGCAGAAAGAAAAGGCTTCGGTTTCGTTTTTGGCCATGAGCAAGGTTCGTCCTCGGGAGGATGATACTTTGCTTTCGGTTCGTGTTTTTTCCGACGTTTTGCGTCTTTCTCAAGGGCAATGTGGGCGTTATGGCTGTTCTTCCGCAGGGCTGATTTTGCTCATGGGAAAGGAAGTTCCCAATTTGCAAAACGGCGATTTGCTGACTTTTTCCGCCGCAGATTGCAAAAATTTGCCTCGGGATGAAAAGTCCGGTGCTTTAATTCTTTCTCTTTCATAAAAAAGTTTCTGTGTTGTCTCATCACTTTTTTCAATTATTTTCCAAGGAAAAATCCTTGGAAAAAAAGGGCTATCCGTGTAAACCCCTTGACAAAAAAAATTTTTTGATATAAAATGTTACCATGAATATTTTACAAATTCGTAAAGCAATTAAAGACGGAACAACATCTTGCCTGGAAGAATTTTTGCGTTGCAAAAAACTTTTCGAGGATGACAATAAAACGGAAACGCCGCTGAATGCTATCATCGAATTTTTCGATGACAGTTCCAAATTGGCGGAAAAAGCGGACGAGGAAATCGCAAATGCCCGCAAAAACGGCACTTTGGACGAGTTGTTTGCGAAAAAGCCTTTGTTGGGCGTTTCCTTTGCGGTGAAAGATAACATCAGTGTGCGTGGGAAAAGTTGCACCTGTTGCAGTAAAATTTTGGATACATATATTTCTCCGTACAATGCCACTGTAATTCAGCGGCTTTTGGATTGCGGTGCCATTCCCGTTGGGCGTGCCAACATGGACGAATTTGCCATGGGCTCTTCCACGGAACATTCCTGTTACGGGCCTACTCGTAACCCTGTGAATCGGGATTACGCTCCCGGTGGCAGTTCCGGCGGTTCTGCGGCGGCGGTGGTGGCTGACCAGGCGGCTTTCGCTTTGGGATCGGAAACCGGCGGTTCGGTGCGACTTCCTGCGTCCTATTGTGGTTTGTACGGTTACAAGCCCACTTACGGTGTTTTAAGTCGATGGGGCGTTGTGGCTTTCGGTTCTTCTTTGGATCAGGTTGGCCTTTTCGGAAATTCCGTGGACGACATAGCCATTCCCCTTTCCGTAATGGCCGGAAAGGATGTTTACGACGACACTTCTTGCGATTTGCCTTTGGATGACATAAAGGTCGGCGAAAAGGGCATTGCGCCTTTGGAAGTGCGTGGGTTGAAAGTGGCCATTCCCAAACAGTTTCTTGTAAATGAAGGTCTTGACGAGGATGTGGCGAAAACATTTGAGGCAACGAAAGAGTGGTTTGAAAAAAACGGTGCCACTGTGAAAGTGGTTGATTTGCCCATATTGGATACATCTTTGGCCTGTTATTACGTTATTGCCTTGTCGGAGGCGGCCAGCAATTTGTCCCGATTTGACGGAATCCGGTACGGAAACCATATTGACGAGGGAAAGGGCTACGATGATTTGTACATTAAAACCCGCAGTGAAGGCTTTGGCGACGAGGTGAAGCGACGAATCGTAATTGGCAACTATGTTCTTTCCACCAACTTTTCCGGCGACTGTTATAAAACCGCAATGAATGTTCGTCATCGAATGCAAAAGGAAATCAATGAGGTTTTCGAAAAGTTCGATTTTATGATTTGTCCCACATGTCCCACGCCGCCTTTCAAACTGGGAAGCCGCATTGATGATCCGTTGACAATGTATTTGTCAGATTTTTTCACGATTTTTGTTAATTTGGCCCGTGTTACGGCAATTTCCGTTCCCGCAGGTTTATCCAAGGATAAATTACCCATTGGAATTCAATTTGTGTCCGGGGCTTTATCCGACGGTCGCCTTTTACGATTGGCGAAATCCTGGGAGGTGAGATGATAACGAAAAAAAATCGCGGTTTGCTATATGCAGGCGGAATGGGGTTTTGGTTCACTGTTTTTTTTGTGGCACCTTTGGCCATAATCATAATTTTCAGTTTTTTGAAGAAAGGCCTTTACGGTGGAGTGGTTTGGGAATTTTCCATGGATGCATACAAGGGAATTTTCAATCCCGGATATGCGAAAATTTTTTTTCGAACAGTATACATTTCCTTTGTTTCAACTTTTTTTTGCTTGCTCATTGCCCTGCCCTGTGGTTTTGCCATGGCGCGTAGTCGGCATCAAACCCTGCTTTTGTTTTTGATTATCATTCCATTTTGGACAAATTCTCTTATTCGGATTTTCGCATGGATGTCCATTTTAGGTAGCGACGGAATTGTTGTGGCCTTTTTTCAAAAAATGGGCATCACTCTCACCGAAAACTTGCTGTATAACACTCGCTCAATCATTTTGGTTTCCGTGTATATGTATTTGCCTTATGCGATTTTGCCGGTTTTTTCCGCAATCGATAAATTTGATTTTTCCCTTTTGGAAGCAGCCAGGGATTTGGGGGCTACGAAAATGGAATCGATGTTTAAGGTTCTTTTCCCCAATATAAAAAGCGGGATTTTTACATCTTTGATTTTTACATTCATTCCCATTTTCGGAGCCTACACCATTCCGTTGTTGGTGGGCGGAAAGGATTCTTACATGATTGGTAACATCATCGTGGATCAAATCAACAAGACGCGAAACTGGCCTTTGGCTGCGGCTTTTTCCACGTTAATCACCGTAATTTGTACCTTTGCGGTTTTGTACATGACAGTAATTCAGCAGAAAGAAAAACGGAGCAAAATTGCGGAAAATGTGCATGAGACAACCCGATAGTTTCCTCTTCGCCCTTTGCGGAATTACGCATTATTAATGAAGAAAACCGAGAAATTTAACGAGAAGAGCTGCGATTTTTATGAAAAACAGATTTGAAATTGTGCTTTTTGACTTAGACGGGACTTTGCTTAATTCATTGGCGGATTTGGCCGCATCTGTAAATTATTCTCTTTCTGTCAACGGTTTTGAAGGTATTTCCGCGGAAACGGTTCGCGGCTTTTTGGGCAACGGAATGCTCCATCTTGTGGAATGTGCATTAAGGGAAACCTGTCGTCAGCACAACAGTAATTTTTCCAATGAGGATTTTTCCGCTGTTTTGGAAACCTATCGTAGTTATTATCTTCAACATTGTGCGGATGAAACCTGTCTTGTTCCCCACGGAATGGAGACCTTGGAGGCTTTGAAAAAACGGGGCCTTAAAATGGCTGTGGTTTCCAACAAGCCCGGAGAACAGTCGCGGAAAATTTTATCGAAATTGGGTGTGGCGGATTTTTTTGATTGCGTTATTTCGCCGGAAGTTGTGGCGGAAAAAAAGCCCAATCCCGAGGGAATTTTCATGGCCATAGATGAAATCGGGAAGAAGTACGGTAAAAAATTTCTTCCGGAAAACAGTCTAATGGTTGGAGATGCCTTTCAAGATGTTTTGGCAGGACATAATGCCGGCGGAAAGGTCTGTGCTTTCATGGGCGGTTACGGCGATAAAACAATGCTTTTGGATGCCAATCCCGATTACAAAATTGATGATTTTGCCGAATTGGTTGCTTTAATGGATTTATCTTGAGAGGGAGGAAATTTTTCGAAAAAAAAGTAAAAAAAAAGTCTTTTTTTTGAAGAATCCCTTGACAAAAAATTTTTATTGTGATAATATGACTTATCAGTCAGTGCGGATGTCGTATAATGGCTATTACCCCAGCCTTCCAAGCTGGAGACGTGGGTTCGATTCCCATCATCCGCTTAATCCTTATTTATTGCTTTCTTAGCGTTCGCTTCATATTTATCATGCAAAAATTCAGCCAATTTTTTGTTTTCCGCAACAGCGTCGTTGTCGGCGATTGCCGTTAAGATGCGCGTATAGGTGTCGGCAAAGTTTGCTGCCAAGCGGAGATCGTCGGGGCTGTGTGTTATAAGGTCGAAACGATCGTTGTAGTCTTCAATGCTTTTTGCGTATAATGTTTTTAACATATTGACGTAGTGAACGGCCATAGGGTGGTCTTCACTTTGCAGATCGAAAAATTCTCTTACCAAATCCGGCATATCCACCATGTTTTTTGTCACGATGGCCAAACGACCTTGTAATTCCACAAGGTTGCTCTTCCATTTGGAACTGTCGTTCAATGAGCCTGCCACCAAGTCGATGGCGAGACCGATTTTTCTGATTAGAAGAAATTTGCTGTTAATGGAAATGCCGGACAAAAGGGCTGTGCTTTCCGCATATTCGGAAAAGGGTGCATTGAGGGAATTGGTGACAATTTCTTCCAAATAGGTTATGGATTTATAAATGGCCTTTCGTGCTTCCACTAAAGGTTCTTCATTTTTTATGTCGAGGAGATGGATGGAAAGTTCGTTAATGTGAAAGTGCATGGAAGCCAGGTCAATCATGGAGTTGGACAGTTTGTATCGGGCTTGGGCCGCTGCCACGGGATCTAAAAGGGACAGGCCGTCCAAGGTAACGGTTTCTTCGGAAACAATTTGTGCAATTTGACTT
>JAFNZQ010000224.1 GCA_017382775.1 Spirochaetaceae bacterium | reverse complement strand
GGCGGACTTTTCCCCTACACTCGTCGCTACTTATCCAAATTGGACAACCATTTTAACACCATCGGACTTTGCGGAATGAACGAATGTTGTCTCAACTTCCTTGGTTGCGACATTGTGAGCAAAAAAGGAAAGGAATTCGCGGAAAGAGTTCTTGCCCACATGCGTGAACGTTTGGCGGACTATCAGGAAGAATCCGGAGAGTTGTTCAACTTGGAAGCAACTCCGGCGGAAAGCACCAGTTATCGCCTTGCTCGCCACGATAAGGCAAATTATCCGGACATTATAACTTCCGGCGAAAACGATCCTTACTACACCAATTCGTCACAGCTTCCTGTGGATTATACATCGGATATTTTCGATGCAATGGATCATCAAGAATCTTTGCAAACAAAGTACACAGGTGGCACGGTTTTTCATACATTTATGGGAGAATCCATTAAGGACTGGAAAGCTTGTCGCGACTTGGTTCGTACCGTTACGGCAAATTACCGAATTCCGTATATAACGATTTCGCCCACCTTTTCGGTGTGTAAAATCCACGGATATTTGGACGGCGAACATTTTGAATGTCCGCTTTGCAAGCAGGAAGCGGAAAGAAAATTGCGTGCTCAACTGGCGGAATTGGAGCAGGAAAAGGCTGCGATTTTGGCCTCATCATAGTCATACAGAGGGAGGGAAATATGAGAACTTTACAAGAAGTTGAAAGAGACATTGCCAACGTTAAAGGACAGTTGGAAAACGTTAAAGGCGGAGACACAGAAGTTTACGCTCGAATTGTTGGATACTATCGTTCCGTACGCAATTGGAACAAAGGCAAACGGGAAGAATACGGAATTCGCAAAATGTTTGAATTGAAAACTGACAGCAAAAAGGCCGCGAAAACCGAAACTTACACCATTACCGCAGCGGATTCTGCCTGCAACTGTTCCACATTCCAACCTGTGGAACGAACTATTTATAACGAAATTGCCTACTTCGAATTTTTTTCACGAAAAACCTGCCCCAACTGTCCTCCTGTGAGAGAATTCATGCAATCCGTCGATTGTGCCGGTTCCTCCGTGGATGTGGATACAGCAGAAGGCTTCGAAAGAGCCGCGGAATTGGGTGTTTTGTCCGCTCCCACCGTAGTTTTCTTTGATGCCAACGGAATTGAAATTTCTCGCGCCTCTTCGGTGGCTGATTTGGAAAAAATCTTCGGCACCGAGCTTCGGAAGAAAGTTTGCTAACAGACGCAAAAGCGGGAACTCTTGTAAAAACATCACTGGTGGATTTCCCCACGAGGGTATCTGCGGTGATGTTTTTTGTGGGATGTAACCTTCGATGCCCATATTGCTACAATCATGCGGTGGTGCATGGTGACATCCCCCAAGAGGAACTGTTGTCATTGGCAGATTTGGAAGCATTTTTTCAAAAACGACACAAGGTTTTAAGCGGCTTTGTGGCATCCGGAGGAGAGGCCCTTTTGAGTCCGTTACTCCCTCGAGCTTTGGAAATGGCCAAGGACTTCGGCCTTGCAACAAAACTGGACACAAATGGCACATTGCCCGAAAAATTGATTTCCCTTTTCGAAAATGACGAAACTCGCCCGGACTATTTGGCCGTGGACGTCAAAACATCTCCAAAAAGATACGACTCCCTTTTGGGCCAAGGTTACGGGGAAAAAATTCTCGCCACCTTGGATTTTCTCAAAGCTTTGGATGTTGACAGTTATGAAATACGCACAGTTTTAGTTCCCACCATGGTGGACAGCCGGGAAATTACGGAAATTGGCGAATCCGTTTCGAAAGATGCAAACTGGTTCTTGGCCCAATTTCGTGCCGAAAACTGTTTGAATCCCCAATTCAATGATTTGATACCCTATGATGAGGCAAAACTGCAATCCCTCGCGGACTTGGCAAAAACAAAAGTCCCCAATGCACGACTTCGGTGAGAACAATTTCCGGGGAACTTGCCTGATGCAACCTCTATAAAATCACGAAATTTTATGAAGCTGTCCCGAAATAAAGGCCTCTCGACAAGCAAAGGCAATTTCCGTGACCCGCCGACCGTCTTCCGCCGTACCGCCACGGGGAGCAGGTTTTCCGGAAATAACGGCTTCGCAAAAGGCACTCATTTCCGACAAATATGATTTTTCGAATCGTTCCAGGAAGTTTTCGCTACATTCACGGGTTATTCCTCCATTTCCAAGGACTTCCACCAAATTTTTTTGAGGAACCGAGGCGATTCGCAATGTACCTTTTGTACCGATAATTTCCGTTTCCACATTGTAGCCGTGGGGGGCCGTTCTGCCGGCGAATAAAAAGCCCATGGCGCCACTTTTGAATTTCATCAATGCGGACACATTGTCACCGTCGTCGTATTGGGCAAATTCCTTGTGGGCATAACAGCCGCCAATGGCCCAAACTTCCGCAGGTTCGTCACCGATCATCCATCGTGCCAAATCGATGTCATGAACGGCCATATCGAAAAACTGGCCGCCGGAATGGGGTGCGAAGGCAATGGCTCCTTCAATAAACTTTTCCGGATCTTGACTGTATGAACGGAATAAAATCGGCTTGCCAATGTGGCCTGCATCTATTTTTTCCTTTGCGTAGGCATAGGAATCGTCAAAACGTCGCATGAACCCCAGTTGAAAAATCAAATCTTTGTGAGCGGCACAGGCTTTTTCCACAAGGCGGCAATCTTCCACCGTAATTCCCAGGGGCTTTTCGCAAAAAACGTGTTTGCCTGCATCCAAGGCGGCACAAACCTGTTGAGGATGTAAGGCGGAGGGAGAAGCAATACAGACCGCATCAATTTCCTTATCCGCAATCATGGCGTTAAAGTCGGTAAATGTTTTGGGAACATCCAAGGCCGTGGCTTCTTTTTTTAGACATTCTTCATTCACATCACATAAGGCAACCAACTCTGCGTTGGGTAAAGATGCAATGTTTTTTGCATGCTGTAAACCTAATCGTCCCAATCCCACAGAGCCTATCTTAATTTTCTTCATAAACTCCTCCGATAATACTAAATTTTACCACAGAATCGGCCTTTTGTCAAGATTTTTCATCGGAAATGCCGAAAGCACTTCCCGTTTTTATTTTGTAAAACCGTATTTTACTTGACTTTCGGCAAAAAAAATAGTATAATTTGTTGATGAAATCTTTTTTTCTGACAATCTGCCTTTTTTTTCTCACCGCTCGGTTTTTTCCTTTGACGGAATTGCAAAAAGCAATGATAGCCGACGATTTTAAAAAAGTTTCCGATGAAAAACTCATTTTTTACTTCATTATCGCAAGTGGGGAAGAGGATTTTGCCCAACAGATAATGGATTTTTACAACTACAAAGCCGGGGAAATTGATGTTGCCTTTGCGGAAAAAATGCTGGAAGATGGCGAATTTTCCCGAAGTCAAAAATTGCAAGCGGAATTTTTGTTCACCCAAATGCATTCCACATTTTTTAAGGAATACAACTTTTTTTCCTCCACCATAGGCGAAATTCGCAATGCGGGAAGATACAACTGTGTCAGTTCCTCAATTTTGTACGCGGCTTTGTTGCTGCGAAATCATATTTCGAAAATCGTTGCCGTGGAAACCACAGACCACGTTTTGCTTAACCTTAAATTGAATCCGCACGTTGACGTTGAAACCACAAATATTTACGGCTTCAATCCCGGTGAAAAACGGGATTTTCACGACGAATTTGGCCAAGTAACCGGTTTTACCTACGTTCCGCCCACAAATTATTCTTTACGCACGGAAGTGTCGCTGAAAAAGTTGATGAGCCTTGTGTGTCGCAATCGGGCGGCGGAATACACCACAAAGGAAGAATTTGAAAAAGCCGTTATTCAGGCAGAAATTGTGGAAAAAATGCGGTCCGACACAATGGGCTACGAAGATTACATCGGAAGCGTCCAAAATCTTATAAATCACTACATTTTAACCAAACGATTTTCCGATGCCATAACCGTTTTGCAGGCAAAGATGCCGCAAAATCATCCCCAGTACACCCGTCTGTACGATACAATTTTGTTCGGCTTCATTGAGGAAAATCACCATGACGGATTTTTTGCCGCGGCCTTTCAAAAGGCCAAAATGATTTCATCCCCGGATATACAAAAGGCGGCTTTGAACAACATTTGCGTATCAATTTTGAAAACCGCAAATGAGGGAAAAAATTTCCAGGCGGGATTGAGTGCCATCGCCCTGGCTGAATCCTTTGGGTTTTCAAAAACCGAAGACTATCGTAAACACAGGCTTATCCTGGTGAACAACATTTGTGTGGAATACGTCAATGCGTCCCGTTTTAAGGAGGCAAAAAATCTTCTCAACAACGAATTGATGAAACGCATTTTAACCACCGATGATTTGAAAAAGCTGATTCAAACCGTTTACACCACGGAAAGCGCCGGTTTTTTCAACACAGGAGACTTCGCCACCGCAATCACAATCACCAAGGAAGGCCTTACCTATTTGCCCGAGGATACAATTTTATTGGGCAACCTGAAATTGATGTATACCAAATATTTGTCCCAACTTAAAGGCGGCAACACGGAAAAATACGCCGCGGTTTTGGCGGAGGCAAGGACTTTCTTCCCCACGGAACACTTTTAGCGGAGAAAAAAAAATGGAAGATTCGAAAACAAAAAATATTTTAGCAAAAAAAAATTCTCCAAAAATTACTTTTTCACTCCTGATGGTGGCGATTATCCTCATTTTGTTGGGAATCGGCTTCGGAAACCCCCGGAGTGTTTGGCAAAAAGCGGTTTTCATCTGTATGGAATGTATAGGATTGGGGTGAAATGAAGGATTTTTTGGCCAAACACAAACGAATTGCAACCCAGTTTTTTTGGACCTTTGCTTCAAACTGTTATGTACACAATTTTGCCACCGGTTTTTTGTATAAGGGAAAGACCAAATTCCTTTGTGCACCGGGCCTTAATTGCTATTCCTGTCCCGCAGCCGTTTTTGCTTGCCCTTTGGGAAGTCTGCAAAGTTGCTTCGGGGATTTGGGAACATTGGCCTATGTTGCAGGAATTATTTTGGCATTTTCCATACTCCTAGGTCGTAAAATTTGCGGTTTTTTCTGCCCCTTCGGCCTTTTGCAGGATTTGCTGCATAAAATCCCCGGAAAAAAATTTAACAACCGTCTTATTCCCCAAGAGGCTTCTAAGATAAAGTACTTTATTCTGGCCATTTTTGTTGTGGCAATTCCCGCAATCACATCCCTAAATTTTATGACACTACCTGCCTTTTGCAAATTTATTTGTCCCCAGGGAATTCTCCAAGGGGCCATTCCCATTTCCGCAGTAAATTCCCAAATTCGCGCATCTTTGGGAATTTATTTTTGGATAAAAATTTGCGTAACCTTGACAATACTTGTATTATCGGTTATGATACTACGACCTTTTTGTAAATTCCTATGTCCGTTGGGGGCAATTTACGGACTTTTTAACCGGTTCTGCCTTGCCAACGTTAAAGTAATGGAAGAAAAATGTACCGGATGCGGTGCATGTGTCGCTTCCTGTGAAATGAACTGCTTGAAAATAAACGATTCCGAATGTATTCGATGCAATAAATGTAAAAACGCATGTAATTTTCATGCAATAAACTAGGAGGTATTAGATGAAACGTGCTTTTTTATCCGCCCTGTTGGTGTTGATTTTTCCCGTGGTGATTTCGGCCCAGGCTGAATTAAAGGTTGGTGATGTGGCTCCCGATTTTTCCCTCACCTCCACCTCCGGAAAAACCGTTAAGCTAAGCGATCTTACCAAAAACAAGCCCGTTATTATAAACTTTTGGGCAACCTGGTGTCCTCCCTGCGTGGGAGAAATGCCGGATTTGCAAAAATTTGCAGACAAAAATGCCGACAAGGTAACCGTGGTTGCAATCAATTCCGGGGAAAACATATCCACTGTGGAAGGATTCCTCAAACGGAACAAATACACCTTCACTATTCTTTACGATTTGGCCGGAAAGGTTTCCACCGACTACAAAATCTACGCCATTCCACAAACCTTTCTCATCGGGAAAGACAACAAAATAAAGGCCCACCACATTGGCGGAATGCGAGAAGGGGATTTTGAAAAATTATTAGTAGTAAAATGAGAGGGAAACGCTCACATTGCCCTGTGGGTTTCCTCCAATTTCGTTAGATAATTCGCTGCCGTATATGGATATATCCAGCAACATTGGATTCAAATCGAAGCCCACACCAATGGAGGGAAGCATTTCTTTTATTCCAACGCGGACGTCAATTACGTCGTAAACTTTAATTTGCATTCCGGCGGATAGACACAACAGAGGGTGTCGGGCATTGAGATCGGTCATATACATAAAGGTACTGAGAATCTTTCCGGAACCATCAGCACTTTGGGTAACAAGATTGTCAACATCAACAAAGACGCGCCATCGGGAAATGATTTTTCGTCCCCACTCCACCGGCAAGTCGACGCCAATACCAAGTTTAACATTCAAGGGCAGTAAATAAAACTGCATAGATCCGGCGGGAGTAAACTGCAAAATCGTTCCGCTGGTAAAGGGTATGGACAATGTGGGAACAACGGCATTATCAATAACAAGGGCCAACATAAAAGTGTTGGAATACTTGTAAAAAAGTCCCAAATCCACACCAAGTCCCACATTCAAATAGGTGGGAATGTCCCAATAAAATGACAAAACGTCCAGGGGAACACCGTGATGGGCTGCATCAACCTGGACAAACAGGTTGGCGGAAAATCCCAACGAGAACAAATGGAGTTCATTTTTAAGAATCTTAAAGGCCATTGCGTAGGTTCCGGTTACATCGAAACCCACATTCACGTCGCCGTAAATAAGACTGGGCATTTTGATGCTTCCGTACACGGTGTTAAAAACGCCCCAGCCAAAACTCACTTTGTCTTTCTGAATAATATTTCCGAAATTCAAGGGCAAAACAGCATCGGCACTCATGAACAATCGTCCCTGAGTGGAAACAATACTGGTAATGGCCTTTGCCAGTGGCTGATCCACGTTTTCGCCGCTACTGGCTGAAAGAAATGTTGCAATGGGACCGGACAGCGTGGCGGAAGCCCTGGGCAAAATACCCGTATGGATGACGCCGGAAATAATCGCGGGATTGGTAATCATACAATAGGCTGTATCATCATCGGTGACGAAGGGACCGCCCATAGCACGAGCGCCGGGTACAGACAGAGCCGGGAAATGTGGGGCGTAGGTCACCGAAAAAGCAGGCGGTAGAAGAAGAAGGAAAATCGCGATTATTGTCGTCCTTTTTATCACTGGCGAATATCCCCATGTATTAAGTAATAAATCTTAAAAAACCATTCCGTAGCGGGTGCTCCGGCGACCATAAATGAATTGAGATCGGGTCGGTTACCGGTATTAAGGAACAAAATTGCGAAAAACAGAGGTCGCATAATTTCTTCCTTTGTGTAGTTATCCGGAGCATACCTTAAACTTTTTCCCAATTCCTTAAAAATTGCATCGATGCGTGCATTTACGTCAAAATTTTCCATATTCGGAATGTTGGTGGCTTGAAAGGCCGAAACCAAAGCCTGAACCAATTCGGCCTCGTTGGCATAGTCGGACTGAACGGCCAATTCGCTTATGATACCACCGAAAGCCGCAAGAAATATCACTTGCAAATTTTCCCAATAGAGCATATCCTCAGCGGACAACAAAACGGCCACCAAGTCAAGACTCACGGACTTATTCATATTTGACACAAGAGTTTCAAGCATATTGATAGCAGTATCTTGTTCAAGAAAATATTTATATGCCATTCCGCAGGATTTCAAATTAAAAATAGTTGCTGCGGCCGTATTCAAAATGAGAGAACGCTGTTCATAGGGCAGGGCTTCAATGATGTGCATTTCCGAACCGGCACGGATAGCCAGCTGGTTCAAAAGCCTCACCCGCATTTCATACTGTTGCCCTTCAATGGTGTCCATAACTGCGAGAATTTCGGGAATTGTGGACTGAGATGAAATCAATCCAATACGGGAAGTTTGCTGAATCAAGGAAGTCTCAAAAGGCGCGAAAAAATTTGCACATGTTGAAATGAGAAGAGAGAAGAGAAAAATCAACAAACTAAAAAACTTATTCATAACGCACCTACCATAATAATGTAACTAAAAAAAACATTTCCGCCAAGTTACATTTTATGACAATTACTATTATATCGGCATTTTTTTTCTCTTACTTTATGAAATTAACTATTTTAAATAACATCGTTGGTAATTACACCAATGTGCAATCACCAACGACAATGGTTGCCTATTTAATGTTATAGCGCTTGTTGAACTTCTCGATACGTCCTGCTGTATCAACAAGTTTCTGTTTTCCCGTAAAGAAGGGATGACAGGCGGAACAAATTTCCACCTTGATGTCTTTCACCGTTGAACGGGTTTCGATAACATTTCCGCAGGCACAAGTAATCTTTGTGTCGAAATACTCCGGATGCAAATCTTTTTTCATCACTCACTCCTATTTCACTCACCCATTGTGTTCATTGAACGCAAAAAGGCTTCGTTATTTTTTGTTTTCTTCATTTTATCGATGAGAAGTTCCATAACTTCTGCTTCATCCATGGGGCTGATAACCTTACGCAAGAGCCATACTTTGGCCAACTCTTCTTCCGTTAAGAGCATTTCTTCCTTGCGTGTGCCGGATTTCTTGACGTCGAAGGCAGGGAAGATGCGGCGATCGGCAAGTTTGCGGGAAAGGTTGATTTCCATGTTTCCCGTGCCTTTGAATTCTTCGAAAATAACCTCGTCCATTCGACTTCCGGTCTCAATAAGGGCGGTGGAAATAATTGTCAAACTGCCGCCTTCTTCGATGTTACGAGCAGCACCGAAAAACCGTTTCGGCTTATGCAATGCGTTGGAATCCACACCGCCGGAAAGAACCTTTCCCGAAGTGGGAACGGTTTGGTTGTATGCACGAGCCAACCGGGTTATGGAATCCAAGAAAATAACCACATCCCGTTTGTGTTCAACCAATCGTTTGGCCTTTTCCAAAACCATTTCCGCAACCTGAACGTGGCGAGTGGCCTGTTCGTCAAAGGTTGAGGAAATAACCTCGGCGTTAATGCTGCGTTCCATATCCGTAACCTCTTCCGGACGCTCGTCAATGAGCAACACAATGAGGTACACTTCCGGGTGATTGGCAATAATGGCGTTGGCCACTTTCTGCATCAAAATTGTTTTTCCGGCCTTGGGCGGTGCCACAATGAGAGAACGCTGACCTTTTCCGATGGGACAAAAGAGGTTCATCACACGGTTGGCAATTTCGGGATTTTCCGTTTCCAAATTGATTTTTTCATCGGGATAGAGCGCAGTCAAATTCTCAAAGGGAATTCGAGTCTGTGCCACTCTGGGATCGTCAAAGTTGACGGTTTCCACTCGCAAAATGGCAAAGTATTTTTCGGTGTTGCTGTTTTCTTTCGGTGTGCGAATCTGGCCGAAAACGGTGTCGCCGGTTTTAAGGTTAAACAGGCGAATCTGCGCCGGAGAAATGTAAATATCGTTGGGACCGGGCAAATAGTTGTTTTGGGGAGAACGCAAAAATCCGTATCCCGTTTCGGTAATTTCCAAGGCACCTGATCCGAAAATGGAACCCCCGTGTTCCACATGACGTTTCAAAATGCACAGGATTACATCCTGTTTTTTCATAGGGGCCAAATCTTCCCGTGAAACACCGTACTGGGCTGCTAAATCCCGCAACTCCTGCATGCTTCTCAGAATTAAATCATTCATAACCATGCGGGGTTGAGAATCACCATTTATATTTTCTTCAAAACTATCTGCACGTTCCGTTACAGGTTGTTGAGGTTCAACCGGAATCTCCGGCTCTTCGGTTTTTTCAGGAGCTTTGCGTACCTTGCGCACCACTCTTTTAGGTCTTTCGGGGGCAACCGCAACTTCCGCAAGCATTTCTCCGGCTAAACCGGTTTGTTCGCCTTCCATTTTTTTCTCCAAGATTAAAAAAAAGAATTTTCGACTTTGTTACAAAAAACAAAAAATGACATACTCGTATATACGCCTCATTGTACTACATTTTTATTTCTTTGTCAATAGATTTTCAAAAAAAATCCTTTTTTTTAAATTGAGTCTCGGAAAATTTTTCTTTTACTGAAAAAAATACTTGACAAAAACCGTTTTTTCCCATAAAATTGCACCCATGGACAATAAATTTTCCCACTTCAACGGACAGGGCGAAGCCATAATGGTGGATGTGAGCGAAAAATCCGTCACCCAAAGACGGGCCGTGGCCACCGGAAAAATCTTTGTTTCTCCGGAAATTTTGAAACTCATTCAACAGGGAAACACGAAAAAAGGTGATGTGTTGGCGGTGGCTCGCATTGCGGGAATAAGTGCCACCAAGGAAACGCCGCACCTCATCCCCCTATGCCACACCCTTTTGTTGCAAAAAGCCTCGGTGGACTTTCAGATTAACGAAGAAGAATGTTC
This sequence comes from Spirochaetaceae bacterium, assembly GCA_017382775.1. GTDB lineage: Bacteria > Spirochaetota > Spirochaetia > Treponematales > Treponemataceae > RGIG268. The sequence goes on along the minus strand of JAFNZQ010000224.1, from coordinate 197 downwards.
CGTCACCGCCCTTTGTACGGTTCAGGCAGCGGGACAAACCGGGGTGGAAATGGAGGCCCTTACCGGAGTGTCCGTAACGCTTTTGACAATTTACGATATGTGCAAGGCCGTTGACAAATCAATGACCTTGGGGGAAATACATTTAGTGGAAAAAACCGGCGGAAAATCCGGTAATTTCAAATTTGAGGACAAAAATG
>JAFNZQ010000223.1 GCA_017382775.1 Spirochaetaceae bacterium | reverse complement strand
TTAGCGTGAGGGTTCGGCGGTTTTTTGGTGAAAACGAACTATTCGAAAAATTCGAATAGTTGGATTTGCAAATCGGGTGACGTTTGTTGACGGCATTGTGACGGAAATTTTGTTGCCATTCGAAGGTTCGAGGGAAACGAACTATTCGAAAAATTCGAATAGTTGCCCTTTCGGCATGTGCGAGAGGCGGGTGTTGGCGGATTTGGTGGCGTTGATTTTTTTAGCGTGAGGGTTCGGCGGTTTTTTGGTGAAAACCAACTATTCGAAAAATTCGAATAGTTGCTCTTTCGGCATGTGCGAGAGGCGGTTGTTGACGGATATGGCGGGGTTGATTTTTTTAGCGTGAGGGTTCGGCGGTTTTTTGGTGAAAACGAACTATTCGAAAAATTCGAATAGTTGGATTTGCAAATCGGGTGACGTTTGTTTCAAGTGGCGAAAAGGGTAATTCCTGTTTTATGGAATACAGGTTTCGCGAAAAATTATTGTGTCAAAAGAGAGAAAACAACCAATCCTACTCCGTAGAGCATTCCCACCACTGCCGTCATGGGCAAAAGGACCTGGGCAATTGTACAAGTGAGGGCAATTTCATCCGAAAATCGAAGTTTCGTGTTTTTCATAATTTCTCCTTTTAATATATGTGGCATCGGACGGTGGAAAGTCCGATTTGTTTTTCTTCGGGAATAACTTTTTTGCAAATATCCATGCAACGATGACATCTTGTATGAAAAGGGCATCCGGACGGCGGATTTACCGCAGATGGTAATTCCCCGGAAAGCACAATCCGTTTTCGTTTCTTCGATAGATCGATTGTGGGTATGGCACTGAAAAGGGCTTCGGTGTAAGGATGTAGCGGATTTGCGAAAATTTCGGATTTAGGTGCCTTTTCCACAATTTTTCCCATGTACATAACTGCCACATCATCGCATAAATGACGAACTACGGACAGGTCGTGGGAAATAAAAAGGTAGGAAAGCTTTTGTTCTTCCTTTAAGTCTTGCAACAGGTTTATTATTTGGCTTTGGATTGAAACATCCAAGGCGGATACGGGCTCATCGGCCACCACAAATTCCGGTTTAAGAGCCAGGGCGCGGGCAATGCAAATTCGCTGCCGTTGTCCTCCGGAAAATTCATGGGGATATCGCAGCAACTGGGATTTGGCAATTCCGCATTTTTGGCAAATTTCTTCGGTATAATCTCGCAATTCCGACTTGGGTACAATTTTGTGAACGGCCACGGCCTCGCTCACCAACTCGAAAACGGTCATTCGTCCGTTGAGTGAACTGTATGGATCTTGGAAAATCAACTGCATTTTAGGTCGGATTTTTCGTAATTCCGATTTTGAAAGAGCGAAGATATCCTTTCCCTGAAATGAGACCTTCCCGTAATCCGGCTTTGTAAGGCGTAAAATCGTTCTTCCCGTTGTGCTCTTTCCGCAACCGGATTCCCCCACCAGCCCCAGTGTGGAACCTTTTTTTATCTTTAAATCCACTCCGTCCACAGCTCGGAGGAATGATCGAGGACGACCGAAAAAATCCTTTTTCACTGTGAAGTACTTCTTCAATCCGGTTGCTTCCAAGATAAAATCAGTCATGGCATTCCTCTCGAAAACAGGCTACGAAATGGCTTTCGCCCACAGGATGCATTTCGGGAAAGGCCTTTTTGCATTCTTCACCTTTTTCCATACATCGATTGTAAAAAGTACAATAATTTGGCAGGTCGATTAAGCCGGGAACGCTTCCTTCGATGGAGTAGAGCCGTTTCGTTTTTTCGTTGCAGCTGCGAGAAGCGCTTTGCAAAAGTCCCCGGGAATATGGATGAACAGGATTGCGAAAAAATTCCTTGGCCGACGCCTGTTCGATTACTTTTCCTGCGTACATTACGGCCACATCGTCGGCATTTTCCGCCACAACGCCCAAATCGTGGGTAATCAAAATGATTGACATTTGGGATTTTTCCTGCAAACGATAAAGCAAATCAAGTATTTGTGCCTGAACGGTTACGTCCAAGGCGGTTGTGGGTTCGTCGGCAATCAAAAGGGCGGGATTGCAACTTATGGCCATGGCAATCATCACCCGTTGGCGCATTCCTCCGGAAAGTTCGTGGGGATAATTGCGAAAAACGGTTTTCCCCTCGGGGATTCCCACTTCATGGAGCAGTTCCAAGGCTTTTTCCTCGATTTCGGCTTTTGACAGTTGTGGATTGTGGAGGGCGATGGCTTCTTCCAGTTGATAGCCCACGGTGAAAATGGGATTTAGGCTGGTCATTGGCTCTTGGAAAACCATTGCGATTTTGTTTCCCCGGATTTTTCCCATTTCGGATTCATCCAGTTGAAGCAAATCCACCGGTTCTTCGTCCTTGGGAGCGAAAATGATTTTTCCCGATGGAATTTTGGCGGAATTTTTTGGGAAAAGTCGCAAAATGCTCAATCCTGTAACGGATTTTCCGCAACCGGATTCTCCCACGATTGCCAAGGTTTTATTCCTTTTTACGGAAAGATTTATTCCGTCGGCGGCTTTAACCGTTCCTAAATCCGCAGAAAACTGAATGCGAAGGTCGGAAATCTCCAATAAATTTCTTTCATCATTCATTTTGACGTCCTTTTTGGATCAAAGGCATCTCGCAATCCGTCGCCTAAAAAATTGTAGGACATCACACTTAGGAGAATGCAAATTCCCGGAGGAAGCCAGATGTTCAAAAATTTTCGCATCACGATGGGGTCGGTAACGGCGTTTACCATGTTTCCCCAGGATGCGTAGGGAAATGGAAGTCCGAATCCCAAAAAACTGAGGGCGGATTCCAGCAAAATCACATTTCCGATGGCCAAAGTTGCAAAAACTATTAGTTGAGGAAGCACGTTGGGAATCAAATGGAAGAAAATTCGTCGAAAAGGAGAAAGTCCGAGAACTTCCGTGGCCACCATGAATTCTTGTTCCCGCAAGGAAAGGATTTGCCCTCGAACCAAACGGGCAACTCCCGCCCAGCCCAAAAAACCGATGAAAAGCATAACGTAATAAATCCGATGTTGCTGCGGAACTTGAAGGACAATCATCATTGATGAACCGATTAGCATCATTGGCAATGTGGGAATACAGTTGAAAATATCAACCAGTCGCATTATCAAACCGTCTGTGATTCCGCCGTAAAATCCGGCAAGTCCGCCTAAAAGAATTCCCAAAGCCAGTTGGATTAAAACCACTCCGAAACCGATTATCAGTGAAATACGGCCGCCGTACATTAGTCGTGTCAAAAGGTCTCTGCCGTCGCTGTCGGTTCCCAATGGATGCGTTGGTGATGGCGGAGACCGCCGTAGGATTTTTATTCCGTCCTCGTTGAAGTCCTGTATTTCTTCCGAACTGATTTCAACTCCGTCTTTCATAAAAAAAAGGGCGTATTCTCCGTAGGGGGAAAAAATTGGTCCCAGGAATGAAAAAATGAACATTCCCACCAGGACGAAAAATCCCACCACCGCAAGTTTGTTGTGACAAAAGCGACGAAAAATCAATGCGTTGGGGGAATTTGGGTTCTTCATATTACGGAATGTGAATTATTTCTCGAGGTTTCGAACCGTTGGCGGGGCCAACAATTCCCCGTGCTTCCATTTCTTCCACCAACCGTGCGGCACGATTGTAGCCGATTTTCAATTTTCGCTGAATGTACGAAGCGGAGGCTTTCCCTGCTTGTAGCACAACTTGAAGGGCCTTTTCGTACATGGGATCATCATCACCTTCAAAAACCGAGGGGCCCAGTTCGTCTTCTTCCTCTTCCACGAAAATTTCGTCGTCAATGTATTCGGGTTCGCCCAGGGTTTTAACGTAATCCACAACGTTTAACACTTCCTCTTCACCCACAAAGGCGCCTTGTACTCGGACGGGGAAGGGCTCGGTGGCGGACGAATACAACATATCGCCTTTTCCCAAAAGCTTTTCCGCACCCATTTGATCCAAAATAATGCGGCTGTCGGTTTTGGAAGCCACCATGAATGCAATTCGTGTGGGAATATTTGTTTTGATAAGACCGGTAATCACATCCACGGAAGGTCGTTGAGTTGCCAAAACCAGGTGAATTCCCACTGCACGACTCATTGCTGCGAGGCGTGCCACCGTGGATTCCAGTTCCTTTCCGGTCGTGGCCATTAAATCGGCAAATTCGTCAATAACCACAACAATGTAGGGCAACTTTTCTTGGGCAATATTTTGTTCTTCAATGCGGCGATTAAATGTGCGTATATCCCGAACGCCGCCTAAATTGTCCAAAAGGGCATAACGGCGTTCCATTTCGCAAAGGCAGTATTGCAAAGCCTGATATGCCCGTTTGGGTTCCGTTATCACCGGAGTCAAAAGGTGGGGAATGTCATTGTACAATTTCAATTCCACGATTTTCGGATCAATCAAAATGAGTTTTACGTCTCGGGGAGATCGTTTGAAAAGCAGGGATAAAATCAATGTGTTTACACAAACGGATTTTCCCGCTCCCGTGGAACCGGCAATCAACAGGTGTGGCGTTCCAGTTAGATCGAACATTCTGGCTTCGCCGGAAATGTCCTTCCCCAAGGCAATGGGCAATTCCATTTTGTTAAAAGCCTGGGTGTCGTTTTCAATCAATTCCCGAAAACTGACTATGGAGCGATGTTTATTGGGCACCTCGATTCCCACGGCGTGTTTTCCGGGGATTGGGGCGACGATACGCACACTGGATGCAGCCAAACGCAGGGCAATGTTGTCTTGAAGGGCTACGATTTTGTTCAACTTTACACCGGGAGCCGGCAGGATTTCGAACATTGTTACCACAGGACCTTTGCTTATTCCCGTAACTTCCGCTTCGATTTTAAATTCGTTGAGAGTATTTTTTAGGATAACTCCGGCCTGTTCCGTTTCCTCATCCACAACCCAGTATTCGTCGTCGGAATATTCTGCCAAAAGTCCTTCTGTGGGGACACTATAGGGGCCTTTGGAAACTTTCAACTCCGGTTCTTCAAAGCTTTCATCAAAGGGATTATTCAAGAATGAACTTTCCGCGTCGCTGGTGAGATCATCCACATCGGTTTCCGGATTTGCGGAAGTTTCATCAACCATAAGGTCTTCGTTGTCGGAAATGTCCTCTTCCACAATTCTGAACTGAATTCCCGTGGGTTCCGCAACTTCTTCCTTGGGATGCAAGGTGAAGCGAACCACTTCGCAGTCATCATCGGAAATATCAAAGGGATCGTATTTTTCATCCATGGAATCATCCAAATTGGATTCCACCACATAGTTTCTGTCGCTTTCTTCAAGATTTCTCGAATCGGATAAATTAGGAGATTGTTCCTCCATTGCATCGGCTTTGTCTAAGAAACTTTCAGTGGCGGAGGGAAGTTTTTCCTCCGTATTCAAATTGTAGCCGTGGGCGTAAAAATCATTTATGGTAAATTCCTCATCGTTAATGGGATTTTGAGGCAAATTCTTCGCGGCCAAATCCTCACCGGCCATTTCGTCACCTTTACCGTGGGAATGGGAAGATGGGGAATCGGTTTCCTCGTTATGAACAAAACTTTCGGTTGCGGAGGGAAGTTTTTCCTCTGAATACAAATTGTAGCCGTGGGCATAAATGTCGTTTATGGTAAGTTCCTCGTCCCTAATGGGATTTTGAGGCAAATCATTCGCGGCAAAATTCTCATGGAGCTTTTCATCGTCTTGGGGTTTTTCCTCCAAAATATCCGGGTCACGGCTGTAAATATCGGTTGCAGCCGATGGAGCTTCGATGGTATTTTCTTCCATAATGTGGCCAATGGTTTCATCGGGATTACGGGTTGCTTCATTCACTTGTTGCAAATCGGCAAAATCACCGTTTTTTTCTGTATCGGAACTAAATCCATCGGTAAATTCTCCTTGGGAAATTTCCGCCACATCGGATTCCCAACTGGCTTCGGGAATGGATGCATCAAAATCGGAATTTCCACCGCCATAAGTGTTTGCCACAGATGCCGGCTTAACCGTGTAGTTGGTAAAATCCGATGAAACATCACCATGTCCGTCGAGGCTATTGACGTAATTGTCATTTTTTACCATAACTGTTTCCGCCGGTGCCTTGGGCGTAGACGGCATTTGGGACGTGGGGAGAATGGTAGCGGACTTCTTCGGGGTAACATCCTCGAGGGGATTCGCTTTGGGGATGGAATTTTTCTTTATTTTGGAAATAGTTCGCTTGTTGAGGTCAAGATTTTCCAGTAAAATACTTATTGCCAAAAATTCAATCACCGAAAGAATGACGACAATCAGTAAAATTGATATTAGTTTTAACATTCCGATGGGATCTGATGGTCCTGATGTGATAAAACGATAAAATTTTTCACCACCCACAGCAGTGAAAAAGGGAAAAATGGAACCAACACAGTAAATGCTCCACTGTTTTTTCCATAAATTTGAAAGGAGAAGAATCCCCACCGCTAATGGCATAATTGCCAATAAAAATGATGAATAGCCATAAACCTTAAAAAACAAGTTTCCCGGTGCGGAAAAAAATTTGGGAGAATGAATTTCTCCCGACTTTACCGCAGCAACTACGGAAAAACACAAGTAGGCTGAAATCAAAATCAGTGCAAAACCGACAAGAAGATCAAATTTCTCGTTCTTTTTCATAAAAACTCCATTCCTTTTGACTATCGGATTTTTTTTTATGAAAGTTAAGTCGAGAAAATTTTATTTGAAAATGAGGGTTTAGGCTTTTCCGAGAATTTTTTTCAGAAGTTTTTTTGCCAACTTTAATGGCGCAACAAGAAATTTGCCCAATTTTAGAGCACGGGAATTTTTCAAAGCATCCAATTCCCGCTTGTATTCGGCGGATTGAATGATAAAATCCATTTCTCGGGGGGAATAAATCTCTTCGTAGGTTTTCAAACGTTCTTTTTGGCAAATTTCCTCATTGGTGGAAGAAATCCCCGAGGTGTCGAAAAGAGAAACGATTTCGTCCACGGTTTTGTAAGGCGAATCTGACAGTACAATCACCTTAAAAAAGAATTTCCAATCGGAAACGATTCGCAACCCTTCATCGTAAAGGCCGAATTCGTCAAAGGCTGTGCGCATTATAAAGGAAGAAGGATGGGGCATCCCGTTCACCCAAAAAGTTACCGCATCCCGTTCTTTCACCGGAACATGGAACACTCCGTTGTCGAATTTTGTAATTCCGCTCACAATGGTGTATCGGTTTTCCGCCAAATGGGAATCGTAACATCGTTGCAAAACATCATCAGATGCCAAAAAGTCGCCGGAATTGAGAAAAAGGCAGTAATCGCCACGGGCTCGTTTAATTCCCTTGTTCATGGCATTGTACAGCCCCTTGTCCTTTTCGCTGCTCCATTGCAGCCGTTTTCCGTAATCGCCTTTTGTGGCGGCCTCTTCAATAACGGCAACGCTGTTGTCGCCGGAAGCGCCGTCTACGATTATGTGTTCGTAATTTTCGAAGGTCTGATTGCGAACGCTGTCCAAGGTCAATTTCAGGCCGTCACCGTTGTTGAGGTTTATGGTAATTACGGAAATTGCAGGATGAGTCATTATTCTATTCCATCCAATGTTTGGATAATTCCGGTGATTTTTTTGGCCAAACTAAAGGTTTTAAGGCGCTGAACAAACTTGGTTTCATTAATTTTCGGGGCAGCAACCTTTCGCCAAAATCGTACAAACAGCCGAGAGAGAACGTA
>JAFNZQ010000222.1 GCA_017382775.1 Spirochaetaceae bacterium | reverse complement strand
TTTTTTGATATAATAAATCGTGTCCATATTATATGTTGTTGCTACACCCATAGGCAATTTAGGTGATATTACTCTACGGGCTATTGAAACACTGAAAAACGTTGATGTTGTGGCTGCCGAAGATACTCGCCACACTTTGGAGCTTTTAAATCATTTGCAAATAAAAAAGCATTTGATTTCTTGCAGAGCCCAAAACGAAGCAGTGGCCGCCAAAACGGTAATTTCAATTCTCGATGAAGGAAAGGATGTCGCCTTTGCCAGTGATGCCGGAACTCCTTGTGTTAGCGATCCCGGCGCGGTTTTGGTGGAAGCTGTTCGGCAAACGGAGCATAAAATTGTTCCAATTCCCGGTGCTTCCGCAGCAACGGCAATTTGGAGTGTGGCGGGAAGTTGCGGGAAATCCGTACTCTTCGAAGGCTTTTTATCGGTTTCACCCGGTAAAAGACGCAAGAGGCTTCGGGAACTTTTAGACTTGGAGGTTGCAATAATTTTGTATGAATCTCCTTTTAGAGTCCTAAAGGTTTTGGAGGAAATTGCCGATATAGATAGCAAGCGGATGCTTGTTGTTGGCAGAGAGCTAACAAAGCTTTACGAAGAAGTGCTGGTTGGGACGGGCAGGCAACTTCATGAGATTTTATCCGAGCGTAACAAAATTTTGGGTGAGTTTGTTATACTTATACACGGAAAAAAATCTTGAAGAAAGCAAGCAAAACAACCGATACTTTATTAGGAGTTTGAAAATGATGATCGACAAAATGAACGGAGTGCATCCTTTAAACGAAACTAAGGGTGTGAAAAAGGCATCAAATGCAAGTAATCCGATTTTCCCAAACGACACGGTGTCGATTTCCCAGGAGGCCCGTGATGCCGAAGAAATCCGATTTCTGAAGGAAGTTGCCGATGAAACACCCGATATCCGAATGGATAAAGTTGAAGCATTCAAAGCAAAATTAAATGACCCGAATTACATAAATGACACTTTGCTTGCGAAAACTGCTGACAAATTTATGGAAGCACTGGGAATCTAATCGAAAAGGTGGGAGAACATGAAGCCGACTCTTTTAGTTTTAGCTGCCGGAATGGGCAGTCGCTATGGTGGCGTTAAACAAATTGACGCAGTTGGTCTTAATGATGAGACTTTGTTGGACTTTGCCGTCTATGATGCAATGCAGGGCGGGTTCGGCAAAGTCGTTTTTATTATCAGAAAAGATATCGAAAAAGATTTCAGGGAACGCCTTTTCGATCGTGTTGCCAGAAATTTTGATGCAGAATATGTTTTTCAAGAGAAAACTTCTTTACTGTCTGAAGCGCAAACCGAAAAAATCTCCAATCGCAAAAAACCTTGGGGTACAATCCACGCTGTTTTGTGTGCGGAAGATGCCATTAAAACGCCCTTTGCGGTAATTAACGCCGACGATTATTATGGACGTCAAGGCTTTATCACCATGGCGGAATATCTTTCAAAACAGGAAAACAACGGTACGGAACATGCCATGATTGGTTACGAATTGGGAAAAACAATGAGTTTGAACGGCTCTGTTTCCCGCGGAATTTGTTTGGTGAAAGACGGTTATTTGGAAAAAATGCAGGAACACACCAAAATTTCCTACGAAAACGATAAAATCGTCAGCGATTTTGAAGGCAAAAAAATAAATTTTGAGCCGGAAACAGTTGTTTCCATGAACTTTTTCGGCTTTACAAAAGAGGTCTTTGTTACTTTCAACGAATTTTGGGAAAAATTCATTTCCGAAAAGTTGGAGAGCGAAAAAGACGAATGCCTTCTTCCCAACGGTGCCAATAAAATTGTGGAACTCAACAGGGGTAAAATCCGTGTGTTTACCTCTTCTGAAAAATGGTTCGGAATGACATATCCGGAAGATCGTGCTTTGGTGAAATCCGAATTGGCGGCAAAAATTCAGCAAGGCTACTATCCGGAGCAATTATGGCAAAAATAATTTGCCCGAATCAAATCTATTTGCCGAAACCTTGGGGTAGCGAAGCTTGGCTTTGTTCCACTTTGCCGAAAAATCAAACTCTTGTGGGCGATATGCCTCTATCCCAAGTTTTAGGCGAAGAAACTCTCCTGGTAAAAATAATTGAAGCAAAAGAGAAATTATCCGTTCAGGTTCATCCCGATGATATAATGTGTCCCGGCGAAGGTAAAACGGAATGTTGGTTCATCCTTGAAAGTGGCAAGGATTCTGCATTGGTTTACGGTTTAGACGGAGTTGCCGACGACAAGGTAAAAGATGTTGTTCTCGGTGGCGAAATCGGAAAATACCTTCATTATGAAAAGGTTAAAGCCGGTGATTTTGTCTTTGTTCCTGCCGGTGTGGTTCATGCCATTGGGGAAAATATTAAAATTTTGGAGATTCAGCAATCCGCCGACATAACCTATCGCGTCTATGATTGGGGACGAGACCGAGAAATCCATGTGAAAAAATCTGCGGAGATGATGGAAAAAGTTTCCCAAAAACAGCGAAATATATTCAAAGGTTTTTTAGACGAATTTGAATGCGACTTTTTCAAGGTAAAATCTTTGAAAATTTCCGGTGAAGAAAAGGTGGATTTTGCTTCATCGGGAAATTGCGGTTTTTTCGTTGTGGACGGAAATATCTCCATCGATGGAGAAAACCTCAACAAAGGACAATGGGGATTTTTACAAGACGCTAAAAATCCTTCTTTTGCGGGAAAGGGGTACATCTTTCTTTGGAAAAAGAATTAGTTTTCTTCCTTTTCGGTTCGAATTTTATCCAATCCAATTACAATATCCGGACTTTCAATGTTCAATATTCGCACACCGCCTGAAGCACGACCTTGTTCGGAAATGTCGTCGGAACTGACGCGCAGGGTTTTTCCCTGGCCGGTGATGCAAACAATTTCTTCATCATCAGCAATGCTTATGGCTCCGACGATTTCACCGGTTTTTTCTTTTACACCGTAAATTTTCTGTCCCGATGTGGCTCTTCCGTGTTGGCTGAATTCGTTGCAGTCCACACGCTTTCCGTAACCGAATTCGGTTATGAGCAACAATTTTTGGTCGTCTTTTACGCTTAAAACAGAGGCCACTTCGTCACCGTCTGTGAGTCGCAAGCCTGTTACGCCACGGCCCTGTCGTCCCATGGGGCGTACAGTTTCTTCACTCATGCGAAGCGCCTTGCCCCGTCGTGAAATAAGGAAAATTTCGTCGTGGCCGTGGGTTAAAATGGCCGAAACCAGTTTGTCACCGTCGTCAAGGCGAATAGCAGCTACACCACGAGTTTTGGCATTCTTGAATTCTGTAACGTGAACTTTTTTCACTACTCCTGCGGCAGTGGTCATGAAAATATAAAGATCGTCGGTAATTTCTTTGAAGTTTACGATTGTGGTAATTTCTTCGTTCAAAGACACATTCAAAAGGCTTTTGATATGAGCGCCCCTGGAAGTTTTTCCCGATTCGGGAATTTCGTGTACTTTAAGCCAATAGGCTTTTCCTTCCGTTGTGATGAACATAACGTAATCGTGGGTGGAGGCTATGAA
>JAFNZQ010000020.1 GCA_017382775.1 Spirochaetaceae bacterium | reverse complement strand
TCATTTTGCTCTTGAGTAATATTAATTTGGAAATCGTCTTTCAGAGCAAAAACCAAATCGTCGGGATTGGGATATTTTTCGCATAATCTTATTGCCAAAGAGCAAATAATATGTCGCTGAGAAACAAAACCGCCTTCGGAAATTTTTGAAAGAGGCAAAATGTCCTTTTCATAGGAAATCGGATCCATAATGTCTTTGCCCGTATTTTCCAAAAAAGTATTGAGATTTTCCACCATTGCACGGTTGCGATTATGTCGCGACTCAATAATGGGTATCAAAAAATCCCGAAGTTTCGGCAAATTTGCCGAAGGAATTGCGGAAATTTGCATTCTCACTATTCCCGGGGAAAAGGATGTATTGAGGATTTTGTCTTTGAATGGCGTATCGAAAAAATTCACAAAAAGCTCCATCCCATTGACGTAACCAATTCGCAGGGCTTCACAAGCCGAACGCATTTCGGGAACGCCGGTGACGGAATAGGTGTCTGCGCAACCAACAACTTTCAACCCCTGTCGTTTGGCCATAAAGGCAGCCATGGTGGGCGTGTAGGGACTAAAGCTGTAAATTGTTCGAAGATTAATGTTGGCATCTTCGTTTGCATCCGGAAAGGCGGTCTTCCCTTCCGGACTTTCCAGATATCCACGCAGAGCCGAAAGTCGTACTTCCGGAGCGACCTTGCCGGTGTTCATTTGATCGATAAACTGTTGCATTACTGCCTCACTTCAACCATCCTGACCAAGTTGTTCGGAGGAGCGGCCTTCTTGAGTTTGATATACTTAAAGGGATGTATATCCAAGGCGTTATCATACCAACCGGACACAACGCTTAAATCCACCACATTCAAAGAGATTGTATGGGAAATTGGCATTATCACGCCGGAATCCAAGAGTACTTGTTCGGCTTCGGCAAGTTTTTTGAGCCGCTCCTTTTGGTCGCGAGTTTGTGCCGCCTTCTCCAAAAGGTAGTCGAACTGTTTGCTGGACCAACGGGATTCGTTCAAGTTTGAACTTCCCCGGAACAGTTCCAAAAAGGCCAAGGGATCGGCAAAATCCGCAATCCAAATGTAGGAGAAAACGTGTGCCGGCGATGTGGAAACTTCATCCAAGTAGCGCGAGATTTCGGTGGTTTGCAAGCGGACGTTCACTCCGATTTGCTTCCAGCAGTCCACGAGAAGTTGGCCTTTCCCCACGGAATATTCGTCGTTGGGCAAAAATATAATAATGGGTGCGGATTTTTCCGCATTGTAGCCGGATTTTTCCAAAAGGGATTTCGCCATAATCAAATCTTGATCACCCAATCCCAAAACTTCCGGATATCCCAAAAAGGGAGACACCAAAGTTTCGGCCTTTTTAAGACTTTTTTCCCGCAATTTATTCCAATCAAGTGCGTACAAAAGTGCATTCCGGAAATCTTCGTTATTCACCAAGGGCATATCCGTTTTGAAGAACAAAAATTCCGTTCCGAATTGCATTGAAACCAAAACCGCTCTCTGATCGAGGATTTGCTCCGCATTCATGTCTCCGGCAAGCCAGTGAATTTCCCCGCGGTTAAAGGCTTGGGTGTTTTCGGCAGGATCATCGGTGAGCAAAACCGTTATTTTATCCAACTCCACCGCGGCATTGTCCCAGTAATGGGGATTTTTTCCCAGCACAATTTGTTGCATGGAATTTTCTTGTATAACAAAAGCGCCACTGAAAACATTTTTGTCGGGATGAACCACAGAAAATGCGTGATGACACAAAATTTTCGAAAAATGTTCCGTGGGAGAACGCAATGTAACCACCAAGGTTCTATCATCCGCAACTCGGAATCCCACCTTGGAAAAATCCGTTTGCTGTCCCACACGGTATTCTTTGTACCCCAATACAAAATCCAACATTGAGGAAAAGGGAGCATTTTTCCGCAAATCCAGCAGAGCTTTCCATGAATCGACGACACTTTGGGCTGTTATGGCCTCACCGTTACTGAATTTTGCATTTTCCCGAATGGTGAAGGTCCAAGTTCGTTTATCCCGAGAAATTTTGAATCCTTCCGCCACGCCGGGGACAGGTTCCAAAGTTCTGGGATCGTAGGAAAAAAGACCTTCGTACAATCCCGAAAAAAGCTGGGCCTCATCCGCATAATTTGCGGTATGGGGATCTAAGTTGTACATATGGGAAGAGTTTGAAATAACCAATTCTTCCGAAAAGGAAAAAACGCTAACCAATCCAATTAAAAAAAGCACCGCAGTGACCTTTTTCATGAGAACTCCTTATTTTGCAACACCGGCATAATCAGCCCGATATTTTTCCACTTTAAATATCATTGAAACCAATGTTGTATTTTCAATTTTAAATCCGCGAATTTTATGCTTATTATCACCCTCTGCAGAATCTTTGAAAAAGGCATCCAAGGCCATCAAAATTTTTAGATGGTGCCGGGTGTCCACCATTGTCGTACCGATGAATTCATCCAACTGGGCATCGGGGAAAGACAAAAGGGATTGATAACTGTCGCTGTCCTTTTTCCCCAAATCTTTGTAAAATCTGGATTTAGTGTGTAAATAATCCTGCAATTCATCCAAAACAACATTTTCCATACGACTGAAAGAATTATCCTCGGATTTAACTTGTATTTTATATTCCACCGGTGCATCTTTAAATCCCAAAATTCGTTTCAAGAAGTAAATTAAATTGGAAAATACCGTTTTATTCTGATTTTTCAAAATGCTGCTGTTGACCAAAATTTTATTGGCAATGGCGTCAATTTGGGTTGAAAAGCCCGCCATAACGTCAAGGGCTCCGAGAAGGTAATCCCGTGGAGGCAACTCTTCGACCTTGGGCTTTTTATTTTCAACAATTTTCAGTTTTTTAATAATGCTGTCACGACGAAGGTCCTTGTCCGGAGACAAATTTTCTTCCACAATTTCCAATATGGCCGCATTGTTAAAGGGCAGCTTCACCACCTGTTTCTGAAAAAGGGCTTTTATGGCTTCGTAGCCTGCACTTACAGAATCGTACATTTCGGTGTATCCGCTCACTCGAGTTAGGGCGGTTCGCACAGCACACTTGTAGTTTTCCTTATGGAAGTCCAAAATGCCGGCGAAAATCAAATTTTCCTGCATAACCAAATTGGACAATCCTTCTGTGGAATTATGAATTAGTGAAAGGGTTAAATTGTCGCCCTTTTGCCGCACAATATTCATCAAGGCACTGAATGCTTTCGTGTTGGCTGTTGTAAGAGTGTTGCCCAATTCGTTCCATGCGAAAGAACCGTTTATAACCTTTATCTTTTGTATCGTTGAGGGTGTTAGGGCATCAAGGCTAAACTCAACGGATTCCCCAATGAATTTTATCATTTGGTATAGGTCAGAAATGCGTATTCCCAAATCTTCCGCAAATTTTGCCGGATTTATGGCCGTGTCGGAAATTGCACCAAGGGAATCAACTTTTTTTTCGCTGATATAGGGATCTTCTGTGATATAACGACGACGAACGAGCCATTCCATAAGCTGGGAAAGCATTTCTGCCTCTTCCCCAAAGCACTTATTTAAACGAGGAAGCTCGGTGTTTTGATACCAAACCTTTCGTTGTGCGATGCTTTCCGTCAATTCTGCCAAAAAATCCTGTCCAGGCACCATTTTCTCCTACGAAAAAACTTTTTTTCCCCAATTTTTCAAAAAATAATCGCATTCGCCACAAATAATTCCTGCCATAAGTGGCTTTATCCCTTGAAAAACATCTTCAAGTTTTACAAACTGTTCCGAGGTAAAGGGTTGCAACACATAATTTGCCACATCAGTTCCGTTTTCCGGACGCCCAATCCCGAACCGCAATCGATAAAAATCCGCTGTTCCCAAACACTCTTTCATGGACCGAAGTCCGTTGTGTCCTCCAAGTCCGCCGCCAAATTTGAGGCTCACTGTGGCAAAGGGCAATTCCAACTCGTCGTGCACAACCAAAATTTCCGACGGATCAACCTTAAAAAAAGACACCGCTTCGGCCACACTTTGTCCCGATAAATTCATGTAGGTATGGGGGCGTAAAAATAAAATTTTGCCACCGGAATTTCCCCATTCCTTTCCGTCGACTTTTTCGGCAAAGGGCAAAAAATCGCCGGTTGGGAATGATGCAACTTCCCCTTTGAATTTTTTGCTCCAAGAGCACCCGGGTAAAAAGAAATCCGAAAAAATCCACGCCACATTATGTCGTGTTCTGGCGTATTTTTCGCCGAAATTTCCCAAAAAAGCCACAAGTTTTATCACATAAATTCCTTAAGGTTTAAAAAAATCCATCATGATTATATCATAAAAATTTCAATATGTCAAGCAAAACGGATTTTCCTCTTCTTTATATTTCGGCGGAAAACCTTCCTTTCTTAAACCATCTATGCTATTGACATTTTTTTTTATTTGATGTACAATAATGCGATTCTAAATTGAGGGTGGCGAAATGACTGCAAAATATTCGGCGGGGAACATTCAAGTCTTAAAAGGATTGGAAGCGGTACGGAAACGTCCGGGAATGTACATCGGATCCACGGGAATCGATGGGCTTCATCACTTAATTTACGAGGTGGTGGACAACTGTATCGATGAAACCATGGCCGGTGTTTGCGACTCCATCGAAGTCGTTTTCGAAAAGGACGATGTGGTTCGTGTTACCGACAATGGCCGCGGAATTCCCGTTGATATCCATCCCACCGAGGGAATCAGCGCCTTGGAGCTGGTTCTGACCCGACTTCATGCAGGCGGAAAATTCGACAAAGGCAGCTACAAGGTTTCCGGCGGACTTCATGGCGTGGGTGTAAGTTGCGTGAATGCTCTTTCTGAATGGCTGGAGGCCGTTGTGGAACGAGAAGGCAAAAAGCACCGAATGACTTTTGCCCGTGGAATTACCACAAGTTCCATTGAAGACCTGGGCCCATCGGAACGGCGAGGAACTACAATCCGCTGGAAAGCCGACAAAGAGATTTTTACCGACACCACAACATATAATTTTGACGTAATCAGTTCTCGCCTTCGGGAATTGGCCTTTTTGAATAACGGCGTGCAAATTATTTTCCGTGACGAACGGCTTTCCACCCCGAAAGAAGTGATTTTTCACTTCGAGGGAGGAATCACCCAGTTCGTTACATACTTAAATGACGGAAAAAAGACAATTCCCCAAGAGCCGATTTACATCACCGGGGAAAAAGACGATGTTATTACCGAAATTGCCCTTCAATATAATGATGGATACAGCGAAAACATTCTCTCCTTCGTGAACGACATTAACACCCGGGAAGGCGGATCTCACTTGGAAGGATTCAAATCTGCTCTAACCTCGGTTTTGAATGACTTTTTGAAAAAAAATACCAAGTTGATGAAAAAAATGGAAAAGGAAGAAAAACTTTCAGGAGATGACGTTCGTGCCGGACTAACTGCGGTAATTTCCATGAAAGTCCCCGAACCTCAATTCGAAGGACAAACCAAAACCAAATTGGGAAACACCGAGGTTCGATCCATTGTTTCTTCATTGGCCAACGAACAACTAACCTTGTTTTTCGAACAAAATCCCCAGGTGGTGGACCTTATTTTGGAAAAAGCCGTTTCCGAGGCCATGGCACGCATTGCAGCCCGTAACGCCAAAGAAGCCACTCGCCGAAAAAGCGGAATGGACAGTTTCGGTCTTCCGGGCAAACTGGCGGACTGCTCCTCCAAGGATCCTACAGAATGCGAAGTGTACATTGTCGAGGGTGACTCGGCAGGCGGTTCGGCAAAACAGGGACGCAACCCGAAAATTCAGGCAATTTTGCCACTGTGGGGTAAAATGCTCAATGTGGAAAAAACCCGTTTGGACAAAGTTATCGGTAACGACAAATTGCAGCCGGTAATTGCATCCTTGGGAACCGGTATCGGCAAAGACTTTGACATAAGCAAGCTCCGTTATCACAAAATAATCATTATGGCCGATGCTGACGTGGACGGAAGCCACATTTCAACCCTGTTGCTGACCTTTTTCTTCCGATACATGCCGGAACTCATCGAACAGGGCCACGTTTACATTGCCATGCCGCCGCTGTACAAAATCAAATCCGGCAAAAAGGAAGTGTTCGTATTCTCCGATGAAGAGCGAGATGTGGAACTAAAAGCCCTTAATGGAGCAAAGGCCGATGTCCAACGCTATAAAGGTTTGGGTGAAATGGAATGGAAAGAATTGAAAGAAACAACCATGGATCCTGCCCATCGCAAAATGAAACAGGTTAAACTCGTCGATGCGGTGGAAGCCGACAGAATTTTCAGTGTCCTCATGGGCGAAGAAGTGGAACCGCGACGAAAATTCATCGAGGAAAACGCCACCTACGCAACCCTGGACGTATAATTCACCGGAAATGAGGCATCTCGTCTCCGGCAAAGGAAAAACAAATTTTTCCCTATCAGTAATTGGCAAGAAAAGTCATCGCCACAAATAGGAGCGATCTGATTTTTTGATCGTCGTAGCCTTTTTCATCCCCGGTATTGGGCAATGAAGAGAAGAACCACCAAAAAACGCCCAACTCCGGATCTATTCGAGAAAGATATTCGGGAAAATCTTCCTTTGCACTTTGATGTCCGAACATTAAGAGCATAACCGTTCGTAACAATTTGAAAAAAGTTGCGTAGGATTTTTTATACTGGCCTTTAGCAAAGTCGGATTCGAAAAGTTTAAGTTGCTGCAAGGCCTGTTGTTTTAGGACTTCATCGTCGTCTTCAGCCCATGTTTTTTGGATTAACAAGGCCAAATTTTTGCAAAAACTTTCAAGCTGA